>DAOQNB010000313.1:0-6807 GCA_035335845.1 Acidobacteriota bacterium
GGAGACTTTGGTACATTTCCAGGCCACTCAAAATGGTCCGGGATTCGCTGGTGGCCGCCGGATCCCAAACTGACCGGCACTGATATGTGAGCCAGGTGGTGCTATGTTGGGCAAAATTGAGGTCATTCTCAATTCTTCATTCTTCATTCTTCATTCTTCATTCTTCATTCTCAATTCTTCATTCTGTCTTTTTTCTTCATTCTCAATTCTTCATTCTCAATTCTCAATTCTTCATTCTTATGAAACCTTCTTTCCACTTTCTTCTCGTGCTTGTGATTGCGGTATTGAGTCTGGCCGGCCACATTGCTCTGGTCTGGGCAGGTAACCTCCGTGGGTTTCACCCAAGTATTCTGGTTGCCATTCGCGATATGGTGTTATTTGTGCCGATTATTCTGAGCGTCATCTGGCTGGTTCGGGTTCAGAAATGTCGGGCGAATCTAACCTTGTTGACGGCGGCAATTTTTCTAATGTGTTTTGGTCAACTGGCCCAGTATCGGTTGTTTTCTGATCCGGAATATGGTGCTCGTGGGGAAAAGCGACGTGATGCCCGCGAAATGAAAATCCAAACCATCCTGCGGACCAACATCGCTTCGGGATATGACGATGTGAAGAAAAAATATTTGTTTGGCAGCACCGAAGTCCCACCAGCACCCGATCCGGTCACGTCACAGATTGGTTTCTTTGATGTGGCGACATCGAGCAATACCCTGGTGCCAGTCGTTTCACTGGTGATTATGCTTGGCCTGTTTGTGCTCATGAAGCGGGATGACGTGCTGCATCTCCTCCAAAAGAATGCGTTCCTGATTGGGCTGGTCACGGTTGTTCCATTTTTGATCATCGTGGTGTTTTTCAGCCGGGCTGGAAAGTTTTTAGGGGAAACCACGCCCTGGGAACCGGTCAAACTTCTGTTTCTGGTCACCTATGGTGGCTTGCTGGCCGACCATCATATCCATATGAGTCACACCCGATGGGGGCTACCGCCCTGGAGGTTTCTGATTCTGCTTGCCGTTGCTGCTTTGATGCCGGTCATTCCATTCTTTTTCCTGAGTGATTTTGGGCAAATGCTGGTCTTTGGCGGGGTCTATGCCCTGTTGTATTTGATCGCTGTCCGGCGTTGGACACAACTTGTCTATGCCGTGGTGCTGGTTGGGATGTTGTTTCCAATGTTTTATTTTGGGATTGGAATCCCCAACCGAATCAATTTGCGGTTTCATCTCTGGCTCGATACGTGGCAGGCGCCACCTCCTGAGACATCCTGGTGGAAACCTTTTTCTGAACGAATCCAGCGCGAATATGAAGGCCGAACGATTACCAACCAGGATGCCTGGTTTGATCAGTCCGCCCAGATTGCCCAGGGGTTATTTGGCGTCAGTGATGGGCAACTGGTGGGTGAAGGGCTGGGATTGGGCTTTCCAGAAGTCGTTCCGGTTTCAGATTCAGATTTTGTCTATGTTGCTCTCAGTGAAGAGCTTGGGTTGGTTGGGGGATTTATTCTTTTGCTGGGGCTCTGTGCGTTTGTCATGGCCGGGATCAATGTGGCCACGGCGGCGCCAGATATGTTTAGCAAGCTCCTTGCCGCCGGGTTTACGGCTTTTATTGGGCTACAGGCCCTGGTCAACATCGGAGGGGTCATTCGGTTACTTCCCATGACTGGGATCACCCTCCCCTTTGTCAGTCACGGCGGATGGTCGTTGATGACCAGCTTTGCCATGCTTGGCACATTACTTGCTCTTTCTCATCGCAATCATCGGGAAAAAACATCACCAATTATTGAAAATCCAGTGGCGGTTCGGGTGGAGTAGAGCGAGTCAAAGTTTCCTGCCTTCCACTCATCGTTCACGCCACAACCACTTTTAGACCAATCGTATTTGAGGAGCCTATATGACACGATTTTTCTCAGCCTGGCATAAATCTGTTGGAATGGGGCTGCTAGTTCTGGCACTTACGCTATGGTGCCAGTTGTCAATTCAGGCCACCACGGTGGTTCTGATGCCGGATGACGATTTGATTGTCAGTTCACGGGTCATCGTCCACGGGACAGTCACACAGATTGAAAGCCGTTTTGATCCTGCAGGCCAATCCATTTACACCTACGTTACCCTTCACCTTCAACAGGTTTTCAAAGGCAATATCAGTGATTCCACCATTGTGGTCCGACAATTAGGTGGAACCGTTGGTGGCTTTCAACAGGTGGTTTACGGGTCACCTGAATTTGCCGTGGGCGAGGAAGTCCTGCTCTTTCTCAACACGGCTGATGATGGCGCCCTGCGCGTGGCACATCTGTGTTTAGGGAAATATTCAGTCGTCACCGACGAGAATGGTGGCCGGCAGGTTCACCGGACACTGGATGGAGTTGAACTCCTTGAACCAACCAAACATCAGGTCACCGGATCTGCCAGTACCAGCGAGATGGAATGGAGTCGGTTTCTGGAAAGGGTCCACTCAACCCTGACGAACCAGGCAGATCGGGTGATGACATTTGATCAGCTCAACGATTCACGGCCACTGGTGACGATTCCTCGCGAGTATCTGGGATCTCCGTCCGCGGGTGGTTTTCAGCCGAAATTTACGGTGTTGGGCAGTGGCTCGCGCTGGTTTGAAGCTGACACCAACACCCCTGTCATTTATCGAATCAACACCAATAACCCACCACGCAACAATGGAACACCAATTCCAGGAAACGGTGTGACCGAATTTACCGCGACGCTGGCGGCCTGGACCAATATTGCCAATGCGTCATTGATCCTTCAAAGCGGAGGCACGACCACAGCGGTTGGTCGCCAGAATGATGGTGTCAACGCAATTTCATTTAATGACCCGCTCAACCAGATTGACGATCCCGTCAATTGCGGCGGAGTTTTGGCGATTGGTGGTTTTACTTCGAGCAACCAGACGATTGTGGTCAGTGGCCGGACCTTTAATCGCATCATTGATGCCGATGTGGCTTTTAACAACAACTTTGATTGCTTTCTGGGAAATCCCGCGAATCTGGCCGAAGTAATGACCCACGAAGTCGGCCACAGCATTGGACTTGGGCATTCATCGGAAAACGTGAACGAAGCCAATGCCACCCTGCGCGATGCGACGATGTTTTTCCAGGCGCACGGCGATGGTCGCGGAGCAGTCGTTCGAACCGATGATATTGCTGGTGCCGCTTTTATCTACCCGGTGGCTGGCGGTGCCGCGACACCAACCATTACCAGTTTTAATCCCACCAGCGGCACTGTGGGCACGGCAGTTACCATCACCGGAACCAATTTCACGGGCGCTTCGGTGGTGAGCTTCAACAATCTCAATGCTGCCTTTACAGTGAATTCAGCCACCCAAATCAGTGCTACCGTACCCAACGGCGCCACCACGGGTTTGATCCGAGTCACAACGCCTGGTGGAACCGCCACCAGTGCCACGAATTTTACCGTGAATGCCGGCGGTGGCGGCGATACCCAGGCGCCAACCGTAACGGTGACGTCACCCAACGGCGGTGAGACATTGACCAGTACCGCCACTTTTACTGCCACCTGGACCGCCAGCGACAATGTTGGCATCACCCGCCAGGACATCGCTCTCTCAACCAATGGCGGGAGCAGTTTTTCTGTGACACTTGCTTCAGGATTGGCCGGCACGGTGCGAAGTTTTGTGTTTACGGTTCCTTCCGGCGCCGCCACGACAACTGCCCGACTGCGAGTCACCGCTTTTGATGCCGTGAATAATGCCGGTTCAGATGCCAGTAATCAGAATTTCACGATTCAAGCACCCCAAACCGCAACTGAACTCAAAGTTGATGACGGCACGCTTGAAACCGGGCTGGTCCAAAGCAATGCGATTGTGGTCAACCGACTGACGCCAACCAGTTATCCGGCAAAGCTTGACCGGGTTCGGATCCGATTTACTCAATTCTCCGGTCAATCAAGCCCGGTTGGTCGGTCAGTCAAATTGCTGGTATTTACCAACCCGACGGGTGCCGCTCAACCGCCAGGAAACCCGACCTTCCTGGTCAACCAGCAGATCACAATCCCGCAAACTGCTTCGTTTGCTGACTTTGTACTGACCAATGGTCCAACGATCAATGCGGGTGACTTTTTTGTTGGCTATCAGTTACCGAATCCAGCCGCCGGGGTTGGGTTTAGTCTTGATACCAGTAGCGCCTCTCAGCAACGAACCTTTGTGTCAACCAATAATGCGGTTTCATTCAGCCAGCTTGTGTTAAGTGGCAACCGCCGACCAAATGCGTTGATTCGCGCCCTGATATCAGCCGGGAGCACATCTGGTGGCAATACCATTCCACCCTCAGCCGCGGTTCTGTCCCCATCTGAAAATGAAGTTGTTACTGCCGGGGCACCGTTCACGATTCGCTGGACCTCAAGTGATGATTCTGGCCTGAGCTATCACGATGTTGAGTTATCCACCGATGGCGGTCAGACGTTTACCGCTCAAATTGCCACTGGTGTGGAAGGTTCAGTCCAGGATTATGGCTGGTTTACTTCCCGCAAAGAGTCAACCCGCGCCGTCATCCGGGTAACCGCGGTTGATGCTGACGGAAATATCTCAAGCGCCACAAGTGGGGTCTTTACCATTGCTGGCAACAATGATTTTGCCCTTGATTTTGAGTCTCCTGAACTGGTTGGGTTTCGTGGTGAGAAGGGAACACTGGTCGTCAAAATTGATCGGACCGGCGGATTTACCGGCCCGGTGACCATCACGGCGCCAGATACCAAGGCACTCAAAATTAAACTGTCCCCAGCCTCACAATCCGCCACTGGTTCAACGGTGTCGTTTACCTATAAAGTGAAGAAAACTGCCGTCCTTGGTGCGCAACAACTCACCTTTACTGGAAAAGATGCTGAAGGCCGGACACGAACCAACACCGTGACGTGGTTTATTCAGGAGAATTAAATAGCCTGAGGCGTGAGGAGCGAGTTGTCAGACAAAACGGTGTTCAAGAGCAATGATAGGGGATTGAGTTGTGAGGGGTGAAACAGTTAAATGTTTGTGATTCAACCAGATCACAGTTTGATTCTTCGTAACTTATAACTCATTACTCATAATTTACAGATGCGGCCTGATTCCAACCGATAAAATTGTGTTGGAATCAGGCTTTTTCTTTGAAAGATTGGCAATTGGCAGTCAAAATAGTAGCCATCGGTCGTCAGTCGTTGCTTGATTCTTCAGCAGGTCATATCTGTTGACAATGAATTTTCCTTATTAGAAGACAGTCAAGTAACTCAGTAAGATGAACTTAGTGAACTACTGACTACTGACTATTGACTACAAACTGGTATTATTTCTCTTCATTCATAAGCGGAGGCTTGGTTGACAATGACACATCAGCGCCTGTTGCTGTTGAGTAATTCAAAAACTGAGGGATTGGGCTATCTGGATCATGCTGAAGCCGTTCTGCGGGATTTTCTGGGAGATCAGGTCCAAACTGTGGTATTTGTTCCATTTGCCGGGGTTCGGATATCGTATGCCGAATATACCCGGCTGGTTCGTGACCGATTTGGTCAAATGGGATATCAGATTGTCTCACTGCACGAAGCCGGCGATCCGATTCAAGCGGTAACTGAAGCTCAAGCAATTGCGGTTGGCGGCGGAAATACCTTTCATCTCTTGCAGTCGTTGTATGCCGTCAATGTCCTGGATGCCATTCGCCAGCGGGTCGCGGGTGGGCTGCCCTATATTGGATGGAGTGCCGGGTCAAACATTGCCTGCCCAACCATCAAAACCACCAATGATATGCCGATTATCGAACCTCCCAGCTTTACCGCGTTGGGAGCGGTGCCGTTTCAAATCAACCCTCACTATATTGATGTCCATCCCGACGGGCATCAGGGGGAAACCCGCGAAGAGCGCATCACCGAATTTCTCGTGGTGAATCCATCTGTCACTGTGGTTGGGCTGCGCGAAGGCACCTGGCTTCGTCGTGAAGGGGCACAGCTTGAGCTGGGAGGCTCAAAACCAGCGCGGATTTTTCGACATGGTGTCGCTCCGGTTGAACAGTCGCCCGGCACTGACCTGAATTTTTTGATCGACGGGTGAGTTGATCGAATTTATGGCAATATTTTGATAGTCAACCCGGCCAGGGATTTTCTACCGTACCAGGTTTTGATTCATCTTTCGACCAGCGAGGATGAGAAGCCTTGAACCTACCTATGCGATACATTGACGGGATTGCTATTTTGCGTCCAGGCGACCGGTTTCCGGATCCAAATCGGGGGCCGGCTGACCGTCCAGTTGCCATTGGTATCGAATTGACACCTACATTGATGTTAAAGGGGTATGCGTGTGGGATTTTTCCGTGGTCTGTCAGTCCCGTTACCTGGTGGTCACCAGATCCACGAGCCATTTTTGAGCTGGATGGACTCTATATTTCCCGTCGGCTGGCGCGCACCATTCGCAAAAACCAGTTTCAAATCCGCTTTGATACCGCGTTTCATCAGGTGATTACCGAATGTGCCCAGCCACGCTCGGAGCAAAATGGTGTTTGGATTACCGATGAATTTATGGATGCCTATATGCAGCTTTTTCGGGCTGGCTATGCCCACAGTGTTGAGTGCTGGCAGGGAGATGAGCTGGTCGGCGGAATCTTTGGTGTGGCGGTTGGCGGTTTTTTTGCCGGTGAGTCTATGTTTCACCGGGTTTCAGATGCTTCAAAAATAGCGCTCCATTTTTTAATCGAACGGCTGCGGGTTTGTGGTTTTAAGTTATTTGATATTCAGGTGATGACCGACCACACCCATCGCATGGGCGCGGTTGAAATCTCACGGTCTGAATACCTGTCACGATTGCGCGAAGCCATCAATCACACGC
>DAOQNB010000314.1:0-6787 GCA_035335845.1 Acidobacteriota bacterium
TTTTCTACTGACTACTGACTACTGACTATTTATTCAATTGTCGTCTGACAAGGATGTCGCCAAAGGTTTTTTCCTGCACGATCAGCAGTGAGTATTCTTTGACTAACTCCAGAAGTGCCAGCAGGATACAAATCATTTCACGTTTGGAGCGTGAAGCTTCAAACAGGGAGCGAACATTGATGGCCTTCTGTTTGGAAAGCAGAGACCGCAATTCAATCAGCTTTTGAGCCTGAGTGACTTCGTCGCGGGCAATTTCGATTTCGACCTTTTCGCGGCGGCGTTCCACGACGCGACGAAATGTTTCCAATAAATCGAAGACGGTGGCGACCACTTCGCTATCAAGTTCGTCTTCAGGGATAGGCCGGGTAAAAACCGCCTGCTCGACTTCGGCCCGTGACCAGAGCATATGAGCCGCCGTTTTGTATTTTTGATGCTCAAGCAGTCGGCGAACCAGTTCTGAGCGGGGGTCTTCAGGTTCATCGCCCGCTTCAATGGTTGAAGCTGGCGCTTTGGGTAAAAGCATCTGTGATTTGATATGGATCAGTGTCGCCGCCATCACCAGAAACTCACCGGCCAGATCAATGTCAAGTTCTTGCAATGCCTGAATATACGTCAGGTATTCTTTGGCAATGCGGGCTATCGGAATGTCATAGATGTCAACCTCATCGCGCTTGATTAGATAGAGTAGCAAATCAAGCGGGCCCTCAAAGGTGGCCAGTTTGATTTTATAATCATATTCCGAATTTTCCTTGAGCAAGGTGGCTTCCAGATCAAGTGGTCGGGCGGGGGCAACAGGTTTTGGGGTTTCCATAGTGACTGAAGCTGCCTTTACAAACCAAGGATAAAGACCAATCCCAGAGTCACCAGCTTGAACACCGGTGCGCAAATCATATTCAAAAGGCCGGTTACAATGGCGACCAGTAAAATGACGAAACCATATTCGCGCAGACCCTCATAGGCATCCATCAGGGTTGGTGAAATCACACTCAACAGGCTGGAGAGAATATGACTTCCATCTAAAGGTGGAATTGGAATCATATTAAATACTGCCAGTCCAATATTGAGCATAATCATAAAACGGAGCAAAAATCCGATTGGCTCTTGTAAACCGGCGCCTGCCAGATTTGTCCACAATCCAGTTATCAGCAGGATTTTAAACAGCGCACCAGCAATAAATGCCAGAATTAAATTGCTCGCTGGTCCCGCGCCTGAAACCGCAATATTTCCCCAAAAGTGATCTCTCCAGCGTGATGGGTTGACTGGTACTGGTTTGGCCCACCCAAAATAGATTGTCCCGGCGGTTAGTAAAGTCATCAATGGGAAAAGAACCGTTCCCACAGGATCAATATGGACGGCGGGATTGAGTGAAACCCGGCCCAACCAGCGCCCTGTGTCGTCGCCAAACTTTTCAGATGTCCAGGCGTGTGCCGCCTCGTGAATGGTGAGCGAAAACAGAAACACCACAAAAGCAATGGCAGCTTCACCAAGATTCACAACATACCTCTTTCTTGAAAAACCGACTGAACAGAATACCTTGTTCGGTCGGTGTACGGGGTCCGGGTTTTTTGTATGGGATAAAGGCTGACGGCTGACAGAAAGCGCTTTGGCGCTGTGTGAGCCTGTCATCCTACTTACCTTCTCCCTGTCATTTAGTCGCTTTCATCCAGCCAGGGCATATAGCCTTTCACGCCAAGCGGAGCACGATATACTTCGCCGGTCGTGGTCAAAAGGGCATTTCCCTGGTCGTCAAAGGCCAGTCCGACCAGGTTGTTTCCAGCCAATACCCGTTGAGGCGAACCCCCGGTAGAAGGGATTTTGAAGATGCCGCGCAGCCCATCGAGGCTCGCTGCAACATACAGATTTCCATCGGTGTCAAAGGCCAGTCCCTGAGGGCGCCCAAGGCCAATGTGAAACGGTTTGACGTCACCGTCAGGTGTAATTTCAGAAATGACTTCGCGGCTTCCACCTGTGGTGGGGCCGGTGACATACAAATTACCGTTTGGACTGAAGGCCAAATGATAGGCAGCGACACTCGCCTCTAACATCGCAAATTTATGTGCTTTGCCCAGTTCATCAACTCGATAGACAATTCCCTGGCGGTCACCAACAAATAATTCACCCTGACGGTTAAAAATGATTCCGGTGGCGACACCTAAATCACGAACAAAGGCTTCTGATTCGCTGAACGGGGATACGCGATAGACATTGCCGTCATAGCGGCTGGAAATATAGAGCGTTCCTTCCTGATCAAAAGTCAGGCCAGTCGGATTGATGATATCTGAGAGAAATTTCGAGACTTTTCCACTCGAAGAAATCTTCCATACTGAAACTTCGACTTTTTTGCCGCGGGCGCCTGACAGCGTGGTATAGGTATTTCCACTATCGGGGTCAAACGCCGGATTGGCAACCGGATGCAGGTCGCTGGCCAGCAGGGCGCCAACTTGAAACGCCGCCACATTGCTTTCCTGTTGATTGGTCTTCAATCGGATCCCGGCTGAGAGATCCGCCTCATTGCTGATTTCAGGAATGCCAATCACCACTCGTGTGGTTGAGGCACTGATGATTCGGGCCCGAGTCGAACCAATAAAAGCCTGACATTGGGTGAAATTTGAGGTATCGAAATCCTGACAGGTTACAATGACTTCGCCGCCAGGAATTCCAACCTGTGGATGAACGTGTAAAATTTGAGGTTTGAGCGCCATTCGCTTTCGATATCAGAATGAAAATTTAAGGTTGAAGAGAACGCCTCACCTTCAGTGCAGAAAGGCGTAGAAACGCAACATGTTTTGAACCTGTTGAGCATAACACATTTGGGGAGCAAGCTGGAACGTCCTGCCGAGTCCCCTACCTGAGGAAAAGTTCGATCAAACGTTCGAACTTTGCTAAAAAGTAGCTGGACATTCCTCTGATTCAAAGCGTAAGATGCCACCTATGCCTCTCTATTTCACTTCACATCACAAATCAACATCGTCTGTGGTCGCTGCCGGATTAGCCCTCTGGCTGAGCGGTGTCGGATGTTTGTTATGTTTGATGTGCTGCTGGAACCAAGGCTGTGCTGGACTTTCAGACCAGTCGTGTCAGGCTGAGACTGACATCGTCGCCAGTGATGCCACCAAATCGGAATCCTGTCATTCACAGGCTGAATCATCAGCATCGCATTGTTCGGCTTCGGGCGGTGGCTGTTGCGCTTCATCTGAAGAACCGGTTGATGATGATCATGGAGATTCTCTCACGGTCGAATCGCTGGTGGCATTCAACACGAGTCAAAGCGGTTGTGAATGGTGTGCCTGTGAAGGAAAAATCGAACTCCTTCCAGCTTCGCGTCCATCTGATACACCGGTTGACCAGTTACCTGCCAAAAAAGCCCCATCCGTTTTTACCCTCTCGCTGAAAGCCTTTTCACCTGCCCCTCAGGTCTATCTGCCAAACCGAGGGCATACCTACCTGAAATGCTGTGTCTTCCTGATTTAAATCTTTGTTGATCAAGCACTTCCGTCCTTGTATGACTGAGTCTGTAAGGCTCAGTGTGTCTGACAACAAACTGTATCCGGGTTTTTACCCACACATCAGGAGACTTTGTATGAAAAACATTCACGTGATCATTTTAGGATTTGGTCTGGTTCTGGCTGGTTTACTCTATTCAATTCCAGGTGCGGCGGCAGCGGAAAACACCAAAGCTGAGTGCTGCAAACAAAAAGAAGCCTGCTGCGCTACGCAACAGGCTGGTTGCTGCAAAGCTGGTGAGCAGGCCAAAGCGGAAGGCTGCTGCGCTGCGAAGAAAGAATGCTGTACCGCTACGGAAAAACCAGGTTGCTGCAAAGCTGATGCGGCGAAAAAACAAGCCAGTGCTAATGCCGATGGGAGCTGCTGCTTTCCTGGCTCACCATGCTGCACGCCCGGTTCCGCTTGCTGTGGAAATAAAGCCGCAGCCTAGTTGGTGAATGTTTGGTGCTTGGTGCTTTGAATGAGTATTTTCCAAGCCCCCAAGCCCTAAGTTTTAATGAAGGGGTGAATGCCTGATGTGTCAGGCATTCACCCTTTTTCATTTTTCAGGGAACCTTTCAGCGGCTGTCGAGACAATCAGCACCATATACCACATCAAATTTTCGGAGTGCATTACGTTTATGCCAAAGTCAAATCGTACGCTGCTGATGGTCTTGTTTTTGACAGGGTTACTCTTTGCTCAAGGTTGTCACATCGGACGGTCACCGTCTTCCCAAGAAAGTAAGGATAAGGCTCGCCCGACATCACCGGTGACCTCGGCACCTGCCCAGCGGCCATCTGGCACTGGGGTTCCGGCATCGCCGCCAGCATTTGCTGCCAAAGAAGCCGGCTCAAGTATGCCGGCTGACGCTGACCAGTCCAACACCGAAGATTATCGCGACTATGGCGTGAACCAGATGACTTCAGCGAAACAGGACCCTCTCTCGACGTTTGCTATTGATGTTGACACGGCTTCGTACACCATCACCCGCCGAAAATTGAATGAAGGTCAGCTCCCGCCACCGGCGGCAGTGCGCGTCGAAGAATTCATTAACTACTTCAATTATAATTATCCGCAACCAGCCACAACCCATCCTTTTTCAGTGACCCTCGAAGCTGCACCCTCGCCATTTCAGGCCAACCGGCATTTGATGCGCGTCGGAATTCACGGCAAAGAGATTCCGGTGACCAATCGGCCCCCGGCTCATTTGACCTTTCTGGTTGATACCAGTGGCTCAATGCAAGCGGCTGACAAAATTGGGTTGCTCAAACAAAGCCTGAAATTGCTGGTCGAAAACTTGAAGCCGGGCGATACGGTGGCCATTACGACGTATGCCGGAGGCACGAGCACCGTTTTGACTCCGACTGGGATTGATCGCCGCAATGAAATTCTGGCGGCGCTGGACCGTCTCCAGGCTGGTGGCTCCACCGCGATGGAATCCGGGATTGACCTTGCCTACCGTCAGGCAGCCTCGGTCAATCGTCCAGGTATGATCAACCGGATTGTGATTTGCTCAGACGGAGACGCTAACGTTGGCCGAACCAGCCCTGACGAAATTCTCAAAACCATTGAAGGCTATGTCAAAGAAGGCATTACCGTCAGCACCATCGGTTTTGGAATGGGCAATTATAAAGACACAATGATGGAGCGATTTGCCGACAAAGGAAACGGGAATTACTTCTACATTGATACTTTTGATCAGGCCCGACGGGTATTTGTGGATGAATTGACTGGCACGCTCCAGGTGATTGCGAAAGATGTCAAAGTTCAGGTTGAGTTTAATCCAGCCGCTGTTTCACAGTATCGCCTGATTGGTTATGAAAACCGCGACGTGGCTGACGAAGATTTTCGCAATGATCGCGTTGATGGTGGCGAAATTGGTGCTGGTCACCGGGTAACAGCGCTCTATGAACTGGAATTGGCACCTAACCCGGCGCCAAAACTGGCGACGGTTCGGCTGCGATATAAACAACCAGAAGGTCAGAGTGCGCAAGAGGTTTTGGCCGAATTTGCGACCTCGCGCATTCCAGCCCAGTTTGCTCAGACGTCAGAGGATTTTCGGTTTGCTGTTGCCGTCGCAGCTTTTGCCGAAGTGTTGCGTGGTAGCGAACAGGCTCGGAACTGGTCGCTCCAAACTGTTGCCCAACTGGCTCGTGACTCGTCAGCGTCTGACAATGCAGAACGCCAGGAACTGATTGGGTTGATTGCCAAAGCCCAAACTTTGCAGGATCGCAGCAAAACTGCTCCGGCGTCTCCGTCAGGTTATCCACTTCAGTAAGGGAGGCCGGGTTTTCAAAAGAGCATCCTGCACTGCACCTGCGTCATTACCTCATCCAGTCGCTTTGTCATTGAGTCATCGGTTCAGGGGGTTGCAAGTTGGGCACCGGCCCATATAACTTGCAGCCCTCTTCTTTTGGTACTGTTTCCACACGTGATGCTTTGGTTCCTGTTTCCCAATCTGATGCCGTTGTTTGGGGTGTTTTTATGGCGAAAGAATTGATTTTGCTTGAGATTGAAAACAAGGTTGCGGTTCTCAAACTGAATCGGCCAACTGTCCTCAATGCCCTCAATCTTGAAATGTGGAAAATTCTGGACTCAAGTCTGAGTGAGTTGGAACAACTCGGAGACGAAGTCCGGGCGGTTATCATCACTGGTGTTGGTGAGCGTGCGTTTTGCGCTGGACTTGACCTGTCGCCAGACAATCCGATTGTGTGGGATCTGCTGAGTCAAGCCAATCATGATCGGCGTGCCCAGATTGCCGATGAACTCAACTGGTTGCGTGATACCTTCAATCGGCTAGCCGACCTGCCTATGCCGACGATTGCAGCGCTCAATGGGCTGGCCTACGGCTCTGGATTGGAACTGGCGATGTGCTGTGATGTGCGGATTGCGGCTGAAAACATTCAGTTGTGCCTGCCTGAAGTTTCAGTCGGCGTGATCCCAGATAAGGGTGGAACCCAGCGGTTGCCACGCCTGATTGGTCTGGCCAGAGCCAAAGAAATGATTCTCACTGGATTGCCGGTGACCAGTGATGAAGGAGCCCGCATCGGACTGGTCAATCGGGTGGTGCCAGCCGATCAATTGATGAATGCCGCTGTCGAGTACGCCCATCGGATTGCCCAGATGTCACCCCTGGCGATTCGGGCTGCCAAGCAGGCCCTCAACCAGACACAATCTTTGCCCCTGGCTGATGGGTTCCGGTTTGAAAATCGAATGGCACTCGAAGCCATTTTGTCTGAAGACCTGGCTGAAGGCATCCGGGCATTTCAGGAAAAGCGACCACCCGTATTTCGAGGGGTGTAG
>DAOQNB010000315.1:0-6780 GCA_035335845.1 Acidobacteriota bacterium
GCGGCTGTCGAAGCCGCGGCTCGGGCTGGCTGCGGTTCATTGACCACGGCGACCTCACCCATTTTCTTTAAAAAATCAGTGAAATACGCCCGCCATTCGTCATCCACCGCCAGTGCGTTTTGGCGGAACAGATGGAACAGGTCAATGACATAGTTGGAATTGATGCCGAACTCGGCAGCAAGGATTTGTTCATGTTGCGTTTTGCTCATGTGGTTGGGAACCCCCCATTTTTCTTTTGGCCAAAGCCCCAGTTATGCTGTAAATGATTGAAATGTATGACAGTTGATACAAGGTGGAATTCGTTTTTTATACTCTCTCTCACGGTTTGACAAGTGAGGAAAGCGGCCCAGTCGGATTGAGCACGTCTTTGAGGTCGCGATATGGAATCGCGGCTTCAACTGATCCTCCCTCGGCAAACGGCACCTGGAAATTTATCAGCACGCCACGGCGGTTTACATTCCAGCTTGAGAAATTTTCCGGTTTGGCACTGATGTCAGGAAAGGTGTATCCGCTCCCAGTGGCCAGTGACTTACAGATTGTTGAGAGTTTGGGTAGAAAAGACGAATTGGGAACAAATAAATCGGCGAATTGTAGCATTTTTCCAGTCCGGCGGTCATAGTTTACAGCCAAATCTTTCAAAATCGGAGGCGTGTTGACATAGTTGATATCAATTGTCAGCCGGATACTGATCAAATCAGGGCTTGCCAGGAAGATCTCGTACAGAATTCCCATTGAATTGAGCTGGCTTGTCACCGTGGAGTCAGTTGGTGACGGTGGTGGATGGCTGTAGTTTTTGGCCACTTCCGCTTTGAATGAGTGATATGCCTCATCCACCAGCAATTCAACTTTCTGATTAAACTGCCGGCTTATCTCATCTGTGGCCCCTGACAGTTGCGGGTACCGGGCCTGGAAAACATAGTTGGCCGGCTGATTTTCATCGTTTCGAACCTGCTCGGCGAGTTCAACACCATTCCCAAGCACCTGAAGTTCTTCAGCAAACTTGATTTTTGTGGGTGCGGACTGGCCGGGTGATGTCCAGTCGCCTTCCAGCACAAGCTGTTTCCCCTGGGGCTGGGTCTCGACCTTCAACTTCCCGGTCAGAGTGCCTCGTGGCTGTTCGAGTTGCTGAATGCCAAGTGAAAACTGACCATCGGCCTGAAGTTTTCCTTCGAGCAGGAACGCGTTCTTCCGTCCGTGGAGCAATGGTCGGGGCTCTTCAAAGACATAGGCCCCGCCCAGGTCTTCACCTGATCGATTCAGGTACAATGTGGCTTCTTTTTCTCCAATCGTTCCAGTAAAGACCTTATCAAACTGAGTTGGAAGATCCACCCTGGAAGTCGAAGGAACAGGTGGGGGCGCTGGCACCGGAGGGGGCGCCGGTGATGGTACAGCAGGCGAGGTACAGCCCATCAGTCCAGCAATGCAGAAACTGGCAGCGATCAATCTGAATTGAACACGTTTCATTCTTTTTTTCGAAGGTTAAAAACCGCTCAGGCGGGATGGATCAGAAGATGGTGAAAAACGACGCTATTTATTCGGTTCGGACCAGTTCGCGGGCCCGCTCGGCGGCTTTCACCACCGCCTTAATTAAGGTTACCCGAAGTTTTCCTTCTTCAAGTTCAAGCAGCCCATCAATGGTGCATCCAGCCGGGGTGGTCACGCTGTCTTTGAGCAATGCCGGGTGCTGACCGGTTTCCAAAGCCATGCGGGACGCGCCAAGCATCGTTTGTGCCACCAGCAACGTCGAGATATCACGAGGAATTCCAAGTTTCACGCCAGCTTCAGCCAGCGATTCAATGACAACATAAATATAAGCTGGTCCACTCCCTGAAAGCCCAGTCACCGCATCCATCAGTTTTTCATCCAGAAACGCGGTTCGACCGACGGCAGAAAAAATGGTCTCAGCAATTTTTAATTGATCAGGCGTGACATGTTTTCCCTGGCAAAGGACTGACATCCCTTCATTGAGTAAGGCAGGCGTGTTGGGCATCACTCGAATGACCGGGGTTTCAGCCGGCAGCCGCTCTTCAATAAAAGAAGTCGTGACCGAGGCGGCAACGCTGATAAAGAGTTGCGTTCGATTGACTACGGGTCGGATCTCAGCCAGTACCCGGTCCATGTTTTGGGGTTTGACTGCCAGCAAAATGACATCGCGTCCTTCAACGGCAAGGCGATTGTCCAGCGTGGTGCCGATGCCCAACCGATTTGAGACCCGGGTCAGCGAGGCTTCATGACCAACCGTTCCAGTGATGTCTTCCCGGCTGACATCAGCCCGGTGTAACAGGCCGGTGACCAGGGCTTCGCCGAGCTTCCCAGCACCAATGATTGCAATTTTCTTACCACGTAACATTGAATGACCTTTCCCTGCGAAATGTAAAAGACTTTCATTTCTATCTGATTTTTCAGCAAAACAACAAGCCAGAACCGGTAAATTTGTCGTACAGTCAGGTTTCTTTCTACCCCAAGACACGCATGAAGATGGTATTCTTTGGTTTTCGACCAATATTTGAGAAACACGATTGAGGTTTCTATGAAGATTTTTTTTCAAAAAGTATCGTTATTGCAGCAGTCACTTTACACACAGATTTTTTCACGCTCCTCTTTCTCGCCACGCACCAGCCGTCAAATTTTGGGAATTACCCTGGTTTCGATTGGACTGTTAGGGAGTCTGGGCTTGTGGGGAGGATTGATCTCCCAGGCCCAGACGGCCCCCCAAATCACCAGTCTTTCACCTTCGCAAACCAGCGTTGGGCAGGTTCCAAAGAAAATGACCATCATTGGTTCCGGATTTGCTGCCGGGGCTCAGGTTGAGGTTTCAAGCTCTGCTTCGACGGCCACGATTGCAGCCAAAGTCTCTGGCAGCACCCAACTGGTGATCAAAGGCAAAAAACTCCCAGCCGCTTTTTTTGCCCAGGATGGCCAGCTCCGAGTTGTGGTGATCAGCAACGGCCAGCGCTCAAACGCTGTCACCTTTCAAGTTGGGAACGGTGGTTCAGCCGGTGGCGGGGTTCAATTTCAATCGGTTGACCCAGTTTTGCAGGAAGGCGGCACCTTGCAGGTACGGGCTCAGGTGGTTGATTCACAGGGAAATCCCCTTCCAGGCACAGTTACCTATGAGTCTGGGAGCCCTGAAATTGCAACGGTTGAGGCCAGTACTGGACTGGTCCGGGGTGTGACGCGTGGATTTGCCACGATTACAGCCCGGTCAGGCAATCTATCAGCCGGCTTGACCCTGACCGTGACCCGCATTGAAAACTCAAGTGACACCAATAACGGCGACGTGGTGTTGATTCGCGACCAGGCTGGTCGCCTCTATAGCTCAAATCCAACCCGGCACACCATCAACCGACGAGATGGGTTTGGACAGGCATCACGCTTGTTTGCCGGGCGAGACCAGGTACCAGGGAATGTTGACGGAACACTCACCCAGTCCCTGTTTAACAGCCCCATTGGGTTAAGTATTGATGACCGGAGTGGTCGCATTTACGTCGCAGACACCGCCAACCACGTCATTCGGGCCATGCTGCCCTCAGGAAATGTCATCACAATTGCGGGAATCAAAAATCAGGCCGGCTCGACTGATGGCGCCGTGACATCAGCCACGTTCCGCAACCCTCGGGCGGTTGAGGTTGATCTTGGCGGCAATCTTTACGTGGCGGATACCGAAAATCACACCATTCGCTATATTGATTTTTCGACCAACACCGTTTCCACCATTGCCGGAGTGGCCGGCCAGGCTGGTCTGCAGGATGGGGTTGGAAGCGGCGCCCGGTTTTCACGTCCAACGGGGCTGCGACTGAGCCCGGACAAACGCATTTTAAATGTGAGTGATGCCGGTAATGGGGTTGTTCGTCAGGTTACCCGCAATGGTGAAGTGCGCACGATCCGCCAGTCCCAGAGCCAGGGCCTCTCTCGTTCGGCCTATTCGCCACATCGGCAAACCGGTGGCGCCTTTCAATTTACCAATCCACAAGCCGTCGGGGTTGATTCGACCGGCAACGTTTATGTTGGTGATCAAAACGGAGTCGAAATCATCCTCCAACGCCAGGGGAATTTCTTTGACTCACTTTCCCTCGCCCCAGATGGGGTTCTTAGCTCACCAACTTCATTTAGTGTCGGCGGGGCTGATGCCATTACGCTGAATGCAACGGGTCCAAGCCTGAGTCGGGTAACGGTGGCACCACCTGAGATTTCTTCAGTCACCCCAAGTCAAACCCCGATCCGAACCTCAGTTCCAGTCACCATTCGAGGCCGAAATTTTGCTCCAGAATCGGTGGTCTTGATTGATGGAGTTCCAGCGTCAAATGTCATTTTTGACAATGCAACCCAGCTTCGAGTCACCACACCGGCCAACGAAGCCAGCGGCCCTCAAATCTTGACCGTCCAGCACCGTGGCGGCATTGCCCAGACCCAATTTACCTACCTGCCACCTGATGTGAGCGCCATCAGTACCGGGTCAATCACCACATTTATAGGCGGTGGCCGCTTTGCTGGTGATGGAGGCCCTGGCCTGCAATCACCAGTCATTGCCCCTGGAGGAATTGTGGTGGATGGCGCTGGAAATTTGCTGATCGCCGATACCAAAAGCTCCCGGATTCGAAAACTGGCGTATGACACAGGGATCATCACGACCATTGCCGGAACAGGCCAATCCACGCCCAACTTTCTGATTGATGTCAATAACAAGCTGGCAACCTCAGTGCCAGTCTCTTTTCCATCTGACGTAACCGTTGACAATAAAGGGGATATCTATCTCATCGCACGATTTTCGGCTCAGATTTACAAAATTGACGCCCAGACTGGAATGCTCAAAGTCGTCGCCGGAAATGGAGTTGCTGGATTTAGCGGTGATGGGGGACCAGCAACCCAGGCCAGATTCAGTAACAGCATGTATGCGCTCGATATTGATCGGTCGGGGAATATTTTTGTAGTGGATGCCGGGAATCAACGCATTCGACGGATATCCCCGCAAGGGATCGTGACCACGATTGCTGGAACGGGACAACCAGGAAATACTGGCGATAATGGGCCAGCCACCGCAGCAACCATCAATGTGGACGTTGAGGAGATCGCGCTGACGGCGGCCCAATGTGCGGTTGATCGAGATGGAAATTTCTTTTTTGCTGACAGTTTCAATTCCGTGGTTCGCCGAATTGATGCCAGAACAGGCGTCATTACCCGAGTGGTTGGAACCGGCACACCAGGCACAACTCGCGATAATGTCGTGGCACTCCAAAACCCCCTCCAACTTCCAATCGGCGTTTTTATAGCTGACACCGGCGATTTATATATCACCGACGCTGATTCAGCCCAGGTCTGGCGAGTTGATGCGACGACGAAAATTATGCGATTGGTGGCTGGGACTGGAACTCAGGGCGTTGGTGGAGAAGGAGTTATTGCCACCAATTCGGCGCTGAGATTTCCAACTGCCGCTGTCATTGATGGGGCGGGGAATATTTTCATCAGTGATTCTGGAAACAATCGGGTCCGAAAAATTGACACTCGAACCCAAATCATTCGAACCATCATTGGTGGTGACACCAGAGCGATTATTGGAGATGGTGGCAGTGCTATTCGAGCCCGCCTGGTTACCCCAACTGATATTGCGGTCAGCACCACTGGCAATTACTTTGTGGGCGATCCAAATGACGGGCGAGTTCGCCTGACTCAGGGCGGAACCAGCTCGATTCAAACAATCGCAGGAAATGGAGAACTCAATCCAAACCAGCCCCAGACCGGGGTTCCGGCTAACTCCGTCTCAGTTAATGCCCAGGGAATTGACGTCGCCATTAACGGTGACCTGCTCATCGCTGATCAGTTTTTAGGGGCGATCTGGCGAGTCAATTCCGCTGGAATCCTGTCGCGGGTAGCTGGCAACCTGAATGGAAGCCCTCAAGATGGAATTCCAGCGCTCTCAGCGTTCATTCAGCCACAGGATGTTGCGGTGGATGGAGCTGGAAATATCTATTTTTCTGAAGGGGAGACGATCTTTGGAGTGCCCTCCCGTATCCGGCGGATTGATGTCCAATCCGGTATCTTAACAACCGTGGCAGGGACAGGAATCCCAGGATTTTCAGGAGATGGCGGGCCAGCCTTTACGGCTCAATTAAACGAGCCTGAAGATCTGGCGATTGACCGTGACGGGAATTTGTTTATTTGTGATGTCCAAAACAATCGCATCCGACGTGTTGACGCCCGAACCCGTGTCATTACAACAGTGGCCGGTACGGGCAATCCAAATTTTAACGGCGAGAGCGGCACCGCAACAGCAATTAACCTGAATTCCCCTTTTGGACTTGCCGTGGATGGAGGTGGAAATCTGTTTATCAGCGATGCTTCCAACCTGAGAATCCGGCGCGTTCAGCTTTCTACCGGGCAATTAACGACCATCGCCGGGATTGATTCACTTGATTATAAAGGGGATGGGGGGCCAGCCCGCAATGCTTCCCTGTTTGTCACTTTTGGACTGGCCGTTGACCGAAGTGGAAATTTACTGATTGCGGATACCGGCAACAATCGGGTCCGAATCATTAAAAGTGCAGCGTCTCCGGCGGTCAATCCCGGCGTTGGCCCAACTGGCGGTGTGCTCAACAGTGAAACATCTGAAACTGAACCAAATGACGCTCCAGCCAATGCCCAGGTACTCAACGGAACAACCATCACCGTCAATGGAAATGTCAATCCAGGTGATAGCGGCGGAACCTTTATCCAGTTTGGGGATAACACCCAGGATCGAATTGAAGACCTCTATCGCATCACCATCCCATCCACAATGACGGT
>DAOQNB010000316.1:0-6767 GCA_035335845.1 Acidobacteriota bacterium
TGAGAATGAAGAATTGAGAATGAAGAATGAAGAATGAAGAATTGAGAATGAAGAAGCTCTGGGTGGTTAGCGGTTAAAATGTTGAGTTTCTATAGGCTTACCTGGAATCCAGTAGTTATGTTTGAAATTGTAATTTGACTTTTTCCACAGGCTTGAGTTAACGACCTCACAAACTGAGGCTTTAAAAAATGACGCTAAACCACTGATTGATCAATATCTTAAATAACTAGCTACTAACAATTAACCACAAAACACGCTTTCCATTCTTCATTCTTCATTCTCAATTCTTCATTCTGCATTCTTTTGACAGGTTGGGCAAAAATAGGTCGAGCGTTGACCTTGCCGGATACGCTCAATTGGGGTTTCACAGCGCCAGCAGGGCTCATCTTCGCGGTCATACACAGCCAGGGCTTCTTCAAACGAATTCCCGAAATATCCGCCGGCGATGTCTTCCGGGTTGGTGTGGATGGTGCTTCCGGCTTCAATCGCGGCTTCCAAAATGGCCTGAATTGCTGGGTGCAGGTCTTCCAGTTGGGTTGAAGTCACTTTGCTGGCAGGGAGTTCGGGGTGAATCCGGGCGGCAAACAGCGCTTCGGCAGCATAAATATTGCCCAATCCAAGCACTTTAGTCTGATCAAGTAACACTTCTTTGATCGCCCGTTTGGATTTGCTGAGTGTCGTGGTGAGGTACTCAAGCGTAAAGTCCGGCCCCAGCGGCTCGGGTGCCAAACTGCTCAATTCTTTGGCCTGATGGAGTTCATCGGTTTTGACCAGGTGCATCATTCCAAAGTGGCGTTGATCCTGGAAAGCGAGCAATTTGTTTTCGTCCAGCGCGAAAATAGCATGGGTAAATTTCGGAAGTTCAGCCGATTGATCAACATAGAGAAACCTTCCCGACATCCGCAGGTGGACAATCAACGTGTCGCTGGAATCCAGGTGGAGCAGGATGTGTTTTCCACGTCGGCCAATATCAGTAAATGTCGCACCTTTGAGCCGGTCGCAAAACTCTTCAGGTGTATGCGCCGGAATCAATTTGGCACGGTTGATCACCGCTTGTTCAATGGTATGTTCAGGTAACAATTGGCGAAGGTAAGCTGCAACAGATTCGACTTCAGGGAGTTCGGGCATAAGACCAGTAGGGTTCAGGGTTCAGGGTTCAGGAAAAGACACTTTTTTCAATCAGTTAGCCTGTTATTTCAGTGATTGGCATAAGGTGAAAATGAAACCCTGGTTCTTAACCCTTTGGTATCCATTGTGCAACCCGGTTTAGCAGGTTCTAATTTATCCCCCACCCGCTCACGCAGGTGGTACTGACTGTCTATCCTTCCTAAGCCCCTTGTTTGAAGTGGCTCAACGCGATACAGTCGCCCACTTTCCCACGCACTGTCCAACTCTTCATTTGCATAACTGACTACTGACTACTGACTACTGACTACTGACTACTGACTACTGACTGCCTTTCTATGTTTTCTTCTGTACCATCTTATTTCGAAGCGCGTCCGAAAATGGCCCATCTGGCTGCGGCGCTGGTGCTTTTGATCCTGGTGACTGGAATGTTTTGGCGAGTGGTTTTTCTCGGAGAAACCATGGTTGATGCGGCAACGCTCCAAAACCAGCTTCCGTGGGGTGGGAGTGGCCCAACTTATCTTGGACATTCTTACAACCGACGCGACATTACCGATACCTACATCACCCGCGAATATTTTCTGGTGGATTCTTACAAGCGGGGCGAATGGCCAATGTGGAGCCCGTACAACCTGGGTGGGCATCCGATGTATGCGGATGGTGTGTTTCGCATGTTTTCGCCATTCAATGTGTTGTACTGGGTATTTGATGTTCCGCGCGCCTATGATTTGACCTGCCTGCTGCAACTCTTTTTGACAGGCTTATTTACCTATTTGTTTTTTATCAATATCCGACTTGGTCCGTTTCCAGCACTTTTCGGGGCAATGACGTTTATGTTTGCCAGCCTGACGGTCTTTCACGTGACCAGTTCGGGGTGGCTTGGCGGGTTGATGTGGCTGCCGCTGATTTTTTTGAGCCTGGATCGGGCGATTGAACGCGGTTCACACTGGGCGGCAGTTGGTGCCGGGGTCTGTCTGGCCATGCAGTTTTACTGCGGATACATGCCGAATCAAATTTATTACCTCGGTGCCATCGTGACTTATTATGGGTTTCAGGCACTCTTCAATCCGAAATTCAAAGCTTCTGGTTCGGTCAATCAATGGCTGGCAAGGGTTCCGGTTGCTAAACTCCTGGTGATTTCACTGGTGGTAGGCATGGCGCTTTCGGCAGCCCAATGGATGCCGATTTTTGAACTGCTTGGATATTCAAATCGGAAGATTGTTCCAACGGAGCTGGAGCCAAACTGGTTGCCACCGTGGTATCTCATCACGGCGTTACTCCCGCATGTGTTTGGTGAAGCCTATGACCCCAAATTTGCCGTGTTGTTTGTCGGAATCGGTGTTTCCCATGCCCACACGGTGTATTTTGGGTTGAGTGGTGTGTTACTGGGGGGGTTCGGCGGCTATGTGTGGTGGGTGCGGCGGAAAGTCTCGGCTGTACTGACTGAAGACCGGCTACGACTGGGGTATTTTCTGTTTTTGCTGGTTTTCTCAACGTTTGTGATGTGTGCGGTGCCCCTCTATGTCCATATCACCCAATACATTCCGGTTTTGCAGACCATCCGGGTGACGAATCGGGTGAGTGTCCTGTTTACCTTTTCGACAGCCGCCGTGGTGGCCTACGGATTGCACTTTCTGCTGCAACTCGAAGGTGATGTCCTGGATGGATTCACTCGCTGGATCAAACGCCTGGGACTGTTCTATCTCTCGATGATGGGGCTGGTCATCACCCTGGTTTCAACCGTTGCCCAAACCGGCTGGTATCAGGGAATGATGTTTAACTACAACAGTTTGCGGCGAATGATCCGGGCACCACTGGCCATTTCGGAAAACTTTGACCTCACCAATGTAGACTATTTCCCAGGAACGTTGATCCCGCTTGTGTTTTTTGGACTGGTATTTGCGCTGTTTCTGACCTGGAGGCGTGGACGTCTGAGCCAGCCAGTGTTTTGCGCAATGCTACTGGCGGTCGCGGTAGTGGATCTGGGATGGAATGCCAGTCAGTTGAATGAAAGCTACCCCCGGTCACTGGTCTATCACCCGAGTGCCGCGACCACATTTTTGCAATCTGACCCGGACGTGTTTCGGGTTGTCGTCGCCCCGGCGAATTTCAGCACCAAGGGACAGGTCAGCCAGTTCCGAAAAATTGTCGCTCCACCAAATACCCTGGTGCCCTATCGCATTCAAACCATCAGCGGCAAAGATCAGTTGTTTCCACGCTGGTATCGGGAAATGGCTTCTGCCGTCCAGAGTCAGAATTACCTGAGCCATGTGGTTTTTGACCCCCTCCAGTCATCCTGGTATGACCTGTGGAATGTGAAATACCTGATGACCAACGACGACACGCCGTTTGTGCCGGAACACTACGTTGAACGCTTCGCTGGGGAAGGGGTGCGCATTTACGAAAATCCAAAAGCCAAACCTCGTGCATTTTTTGTTCCCCGTGCGATTGGGATGCCTGACACGCCGCTTGCGCGCAAGAAAGATACAACCCCGGATGAGGTTGTGAAATTGATCAAGTCGCCAGGGTTTGACCCGCTGCAAACAGCCTATGTTCAAGGAGATGGTGCCCAAGGCGAAATTTTGTATCGTCCAGCACCCGACGATTTTGTCAAAATGGTGCGGTATCAAAACAACACCATTCAGATTGCGGCGAAAAGTGCTTCAGGTGGGGTGCTGGTACTGTCTGATACCTACTATCCGGGCTGGAATGTGTATGTTGACGGCGTGAAACAACCCCTCTGGCGGGCTGACCATGCGTTGCGAGCGGTCAAATTGACGGCTGGTGAACATCAGGTTGAGTTCCGGTTTGAGCCGGTACGTCTCAAATTGGGGCTTGTGCTGAGTGGGATTGCATTGGTTGCACTTACTTTGTGGGGATCTGCAAGCTTACTATTGAATCGGCGCTCACAATGAATGTGAGGCCGGTTTTCCGTAGAAAGGAGGGCTTGTGAAAGATTATGTACATCGCTTTCGAGCTGCTATTCGGCTGTGGAGGTTTCGCCTGCACCGGGCAAATGTTGCCGGGTTACGAATCTTTCTAAAACTCATCCCTGAAGAAGGTCAACGAGTCTTTGCCTTGACGATTTTTGTTGGTGCTATCTGTGGCATTGCGGCAGTGGCTTTTCATCTGGCGATTCATTTTGCCGAAATACATTTGATTGACCGGGCCCAGGCAGCAACCGGGTATTCCTGGATTTGGTGGGTGGCGTTACTTCCAACCTTGGGAGGGTTGGTGTGTGGAATCCTTCTGGAATTTGTTGTTCCTGATGCCCGAGGAAGTGGGATTCCACAAGTCAAGGTAGCATATGTGGTCCATGATGGTCGGTTGCCATTACGGACGGTGATTGGAAAATTTCTGATTGGAACGCTTCAGATTGGTTCGGGAGCGTCGTTGGGAAGAGAAGGTCCAACCGTCCAAATTTGTGCCGGGATTGCCAGTTTGCTCGGTCAGGCAGCCGCCCTATCACGCCAGAACCTGACACGGTTATTACCAGTTGGTGCTGCTGCCGGAGTCGCTGCCGCATTCAATGCCCCACTGGCGGCAGTCACGTTTAGCATCGAAGAGATTGTCGGTGATCTTGATCAAACACTCCTTTCAGGCATTGTTGTGGCGGCGGCGCTGGCGGCTGTTATTGAGCACAATGTGTTGGGGGCGCATCCGATTTTGAACATTCCACCTGGCTATGGGCTGCACCACACCTCATCACTTTTGCTATATGTTCTATTGGGTATTGCGGCAGCCCTGGTTTCCATTGTCTTTACTGATTTATTGCTGCTGCTTCGCCGGAAATTTCGTCAAAGTCGGATCTTACCTGGCTGGGCACGTCCTGCTATCGGAGGACTGGTCACCGGGGTGCTGGCAGTTGTGGCTATATTGTGGTTGAACGAATCAGGTGTCACAGGCGGTGGCTATGAAACACTCAACCGGGCGCTGGCTGGAGTTTTGGATATTCGGGTGATGTTAGCCCTGTGCGCTCTGAAAGTGCTGGCTACGACTTTTTCCTATAGTAGCGGTGGAGCGGGTGGAATTTTTGCTCCATCATTATTTATTGGCGCCATGGTAGGTGGCGTGATTGGGTATCTGGATGTTGGGTTATTCCAGCATAGTACTGCCGAAATCGGAGCCTTTGCGCTGGTTGGGATGGGTGCTGTTTTTGCCGGGATTATTCGCGCCCCGATTACTTCAGTCTTGATCATTTTTGAAATGACCGGGAGTTATGAACTGGTGCTGCCACTCATGATTTCCAACATGATTGCCTATCGTTTTGCCCAGAAATGGCGACCCACACCAGTTTATGAAGCCTTGCTTGAGCAAGACAACATCTTTCTGCCACACCGCGCTGGAAAAGTATCTCATGCCCTTGAGCAAATTGGGGTCGAGGATGCAATGACCACCGACGTTGTAACCATTCCTGGCGATTTGTCTCTCACAGAGGCTCTGGAGTTGATGTCTCCCTATGAATTTGCCACCTTCCCAGTCATTGGTAATCAAGCAGAATATCTTGGATTGGTCAGTCGGGCACGAGTCCGACGAAATCTGGCGCTGAACCAGGAAAAAAAAGTTATCAAGGAGATTGTGGAAGACGTTCCAACCGTTTACCCCGATTATGCATTGGTGCGAGCTGTGGTGATTATGAACTCTTCTCAAATCAGGCACCTGGCCGTGATTGATCGTGGGGACGAACGCCGGCTGGTCGGGATTATCACAATGAGTGATGTGGTCAGAGAGCAGGCGATGGCCGCTTTAGACCTTGGAGTGACTGGAAAATCGCTCACTCCCGAATCCAGATTGGCGTGAACTTCTAGAGTTCAAGCGAAACTGAATCCTATCCACGTGAGGAAACTATGGCCTGGACTTATTTGATTATTGCCGGGTTGCTCGAAATTGTATGGGCGATTGGGCTGAAATACTGCGAAGGATTTACCAAATTTTGGCCGAGCGTCGGGACGCTGGCCGCAATGGGCGTCAGCTTCTTTCTGCTTTCGCTGGCGATGCGAACGCTCCCGGTTGGCACGGGCTATGCAGTCTGGACCGGGATTGGCGCCGTGGGAACGGCGATCCTGGGAATGGTGCTCTTTAACGAACCCCGAGAACTTGCCCGCATTCTCTGCATTGGTTTGATTGTGGTTGGGATTTTGGGCTTGAAGTTTAGTTCGTCATCACCAACTTGACTGGTGATGGCAGGGAAAAACGAATGGCCGGCTTGAGTGGGACTCAAGCCGGCCAGAGGTTAAATCTGATCCTGTGACAGTTGCTCTTGTGTGGGGCGATATGCCTTACCGGAGGAGCTCCAGGATGCCGAGGTGATTAGGGTCAAGGCAGATACCGAGCAACAGGATAAACAATCCACCAAACATCGCGAGACCTAATTCAAGAAAATTAGGCAAAATCGATTGTTGCTGTTCAGCCCCTGTTTGGTGTGGAAGCGGCATGGTTGCTTCAGACGAAGCTGCGGAACGAACGTTGAAGGTCTGATTCATTTCTGAAAGCCCCTCCTTCCATTGAGATGTAATATCGGCTTGCAAGGCCACAGCAATTTGCTGTTATGTTGTAACACAGATTTAACAACGACGTAACATGAAATTTCACTTTTCTGAGGTTTAAATTCCGGATAAGGTTGTTTTTGGTTGCTGAAAAAG
>DAOQNB010000317.1:0-6765 GCA_035335845.1 Acidobacteriota bacterium
GTGATGAAGGTTTCAGTTGGATGGGTCGAAATTGGCTGGCCGACGGTTGGTAGATTCGCAAGGGTTGAGCCAGCCGAAATCTCAATGGTCTCAAATTCCAGTCCGAACTGGTGGACCAGGAAGGAGAACTCCTGACCAAACTCGGCCACGCCGGGCCGGTCTTCTGGGTCTTTGGCCAGGGTCTTCAAAAGACATTCCTCAATTTCAGCCGGGAGATCAGGCAGAAACGTTCGTAACGGCGTTGGTTCGGCTTGCAGGTGTGCCATCACCAGCGACATAAATTCGTTTCCACAGTTCGAATATGGAAACACGCCACATATCATTTCATAGAGCATAACCCCCAGGCTGTAGACATCAGCCCGACCATCGAGTGGCACGCCCTTAAACCGCTCTGGCGACATATAATTGGGGGTACCAATGATGAGCCCCGACGCGGTCAAATTCTGAAAATTCTCAGCCGTGTTTTCACCTGACAGTTTGGCAATCCCAAAATCAACCACTTTGACAATTTCACCTTCCGCCGACTGGTGCAGAAAGATGTTGTCCGGTTTGATGTCGCGGTGAATGATCCCGGCGCGATGGGCTTCAGCCAGGACCTGACACACAGGCTCAACAATCCGGGCGCAACGGGCCAAGGAAAGTCGCCCATTGCGTTTCAATTCGTCCGCCAGTGAATGACCTTCGAGCAATTCCATGACCAGATAGGCAATCCCGTCGCTTGAAATCCCGGAGTCGAGCACGGCAATGGCGTTGGGGTGGTTGACCCGTGATGCCGACACCCCTTCAAGGCGGAAGCGTTCGACAGCTTCGGCGGAATCGTTCCCAGAAGAGGGGCGAAAGATTTTCACCGCGATTGGACGATTGAGCCCCAAATGAGTCGCCCGAAACACAGCCCCAAACCCACCAGCGCCAATTTTTTCATCAAGGCGGTATTTCTCATCTAAAACGGTTCCCGGCAGCGCTTCGGCCAGCGCAGAGAAAATCCGATCAGCTCGTTTCTGGGAGGCAATCAGCTCTTCGATTTTTGAATCGAGTTCGCGGTTTTTGGCTTCGGTTTCACGGCTTTTGGCTTCGATTTCCTGTTTGGCGTGCTGCAATTCGGCCACAGTTTGCTGGAGTTCAGCCGTTTGCTCGGCGACTTTGGCCGCAAGTTCCGCATTGCGTCGTTGCATCGTTCGCAGCCGAAGCCAGACCCCGGCAGATATCAACCCAAGAATGGCGACAGCATAGAGAAAAAAAGCAGCTCGGGTTTTCCAAAATGGCGGGTTCAGTCGAAACGAGAAGCTCGCCCCCGTGTCGTTCCAGACACCATCGTTGTTACAGGCAATCACCCGGAAGGTAAATTCACCCGGTGGCAAGTTGGTGTAATAGGCCACCCGGCGCGTGCCAACATCAATCCAGTTGTGGTCGAACCCAACCAGTTGATAGCGAAACTTGACCAACTCCGGCACCTGTAAGCTGAGTGCCGCATAGTGAAATTCAAATGATTCCTGCCCGGCCTGCAACTCAGCGGGCCGGGTTGGGTCAAGCCCCGCCCGATCAAAGAGCACCTCATTGATGACCACTGGCGGCGGCACTTCATTGCGGTTGAGATGTGCCGGATCAACCACGACCACGCCTTTCGCTGTTGGAAACCACAAGCGACCCGACTGGTCACGACAGCCAGCCGGCTGAGTACCGCCATTACATTGAAACGAAGGCATGCCATCGGCTTTTCCAAGCACCTGGCAGGAGATTTTTTTGGCTGGATCACGCTCGACCTCATCAAAAGCGGTCACCGGGGCCGAAAAAATTCCCCGATTGCAACTCATCCACAGATTGCCCTGCTGGTCGGGTAGAATCTGAAACGTCGTGTTATCAAACAAGCCCTGCTGAGTGGTAAATATTGTCCAGGCGCTGTTTTTGAATCGGCGCAGGCCGTTGTTGGTACCAACCCAAAGAGTACCGTCCAGATCTTCATAAAAGGAAAGAATTTGGGCGGCATCAAGTCCAGCCTGGGGAATAACCGAAAAGGTATCACCTGCCATTCGTGCCAGCCCGCTGTACGTCCCAATCCACAACTGCCCGGTTCGGTCAGTGAAAATGGCGCGAATAAAGTTGTTCGGCAAGCCATTGGCCCTGGTGTACGGCACAAACCGACTATTCTCAAGCCGACACAGACCATTTTCCGTTCCGACCCAGAGCCGGCCAGTCGAATCTTCACCAATGGCATTGATCAGGTTATTGGACAGTCCCTGGTCACGCGTAAAGGTTGACCAACTCGACCCGTTCCAGAAATTCAGACCATTGTTGGTGCCGACCCAGATTCCACCAGTCCGGTCTTGATAAAATGCCCGCACATCGTTGCTGCTCAGGCTCTCTCTGGTTGTAATGTGGGTAAATTTCTCGCCTTGTAACTGATTGATTCCGCTGCCATTGTTTCCTCCCATCCATAAAACGCCAGAGCGGTCGGCAAATACGGCTCGAATATAGTCATCACTGAGCCCCTCGCGCATGGTGTAGCTTTTGACTTTTCCATTGCGCAATCGGATGAGTCCACCGTTGGTCCCGACCCACAGGCTGCCTTCGCGGTCTTCAGTGACGTTCCAGATTTTATTGTTTGGTAACCCGTTTTGGGTCGTCAGGCTGGAAACCACCCCCTGCGGTGTCATGCGAACCAGGCCGCCGCCTTCGTTTCCAATCCAGAGATTCTGGTCACGGTCAAACTGTAAGGAGAGGACTTCATTTTTCAGGAATGTGTTAATAGCTTGAACTGGGATAAATCCCCCATTTTCAACCACAAACACGCCTTGATCAGTTCCGGCAAGCAACTGGCCTTGCGGAGTTCGAACGAGGCTCTGCACCTGATTGCCCGCCGGGCTGGGTGGAAGTTGAAGGTATTGGACTTCATCGTTTGAAAGACGGAACAGTCCGATGTCAGTGCCGATCCAGAGTGTGCCGGATGGTTCCACCAAAAAGGTGCGCATCACCGTTCCAGTAATGACGGCTGGGAGGGAAACGGTTGTCAACGTACCGTTGTGAAACTGTCCGATGCCCGTCTCGGTCAACACCCACAATATTCCATCCGCTGCTTCAAACAAAGCCATGGGCGTGTTGCCGGGCAATCCCTGCTGGTTGGTGTAGGATGTCCACCTGTTCCCATCCTTCATGATCAATCCAGCGCCGGAAGCACCGACCCAAAGCCGTCCCTGTGAATCTTCAAACAACAGATTGATCCGGCGGCCTTTGATGATGGGGTGATCCTGGAGAAATGGACGAAACTCAATGCCGTCAAAACGGGCGATGCCTTCATTGGTGCCAACCCACAAAAAACCATCCCTGGTCTGGAGAATTGAAAACACCGACGTTTGGGGTAATTCATCCTGCCAGACGGTCTGGACATACTGAGTCACGGCTCGATCAGGATCGAGGGCTCTGACCGGAGAACCCAGCCCAGAGAGCAACAGCCACAACACCAGCAAAAGAAAAAAGGGAAGATGGCTCCAATCAAGGAACAACTTCCCTTTCAGGTCAGCATCGGTCACAAGGACTTTTAGACATGAATGAGTGACGGCTTGGTGCATGGGCATGCTGGTCCGAAAGCTTCAGGATGTGGGGGGCGACTTTCGGTTATAACCCTTTTATGCACGCTGGCTCAATCTATTTAGACTAAACCTGCCCTGCAAAAGCGATGCAGGGTCATTTCTTTACCTGATCAAGCACAGCCCGAACTTCTGAAACGGCTGGCCGAACTTTGTAATCCTGCTCGACACGCGCCCAGGTTACTTTTCCAGTTTTGTCGAGGACGTATACCGCCGGGTGAGGAATGCCATCAAACCGCTTGCCGTCATAGGCCGGATCGTGCAGTCCAAAGCGATCAATGACCTGATGGCCTGGATCCGACAAAATCGAGAAGGAAAGTGGCCCGCCAGTTTTGGCCGCCAGGGTTTGGGCCAGCTTTTTGTTTTCTTCGACCGGATCCACACTGATAGCCAGGACGCGCACGTTTTCGCCCGATTGGGCCAGTGATCCGAGTTCGGTTAATTGCCGGACACAAAACGGACACCACGAGCCACGGTAAAACACCAACACGACTGGGGATTTACCGCGCAGGGCAGAGAGTTTGACCGTCTTTCCGTCTTGATCCTGCAATGAAAAATCCGGGGCTTTTTGACCAACCTCAATTGGCGTGGTGTGATGACTGGCCGCATTTTGTTGGGCCGACAGACGCTGTGTGGAATGAAATAAGAAAGTTCCAAACATCACGATACTAAAAAACGCAAACACGAATTTCCGCATGAAACAATGCTCCATTTGAACAGATTGAAATTAAACTGGAAGGTTTCGGAAATCAGTGCCGGCCAGTGTTTATTCCGGTGAGCCGGAATTGTTTTCACCGACAAAAAAAAGGGCAATCCCAGACGGGATTGCCCTTTGGAAACAGAGAGGATTTTTGGTTTAACACTCAATGCCACCATCTTGCGGGAAGGCTATTATTGAGTGATGTTCAGGGTCAGGACCGATGTGTTGCTGCCACGGTTGATATCGCCGCTGCCAGTCAACACCGTCACGGTATTGTTGATTTGACCCGTGGCGCCGGCATTAGCCTTTAACATAATGGTGACGGTGGCAGAACCACCGGCTGGAATTGAGCCCAGGTTGCCAGTCACGGTGATGACGTTGTCAGCCGTCGCCGTGGTTGCCGTTCCCTGATTGGCAGTGGCTGAGTCAACCGAAACCAACGTGGCTGAGAACGGATTGCGGACGGTGACGTTGGTGGCAACATCTGGTCCGAAGTTATTGACTGTAATGGTCAAGGTCAGCGTTTCACCCGCTTTGATCGAAGTCTTATCGGCAGACTGGTTGACGGCCAGACGAGCCTGATTCAGATCAATCGCGACATCACGGATCCGGTCACCAATCCGACCAACAAGCGTTGCCTGACCAGAGACCAGACTGACGCGGTACAGGTTGGTAAAGGCTGCGCCTTCGGGTGTAATTGAGGCCAGAGCTGAACCGTCAATTGAGGAAATATCAAAACCAACCGCTGACGTGGCATTGACACCGAGCCGTCCAATTGTGTTCAAGACGCCATCATTTGGCGGATTCTGGGTCAAGAGGCTGTCCAGGTTAAAATCAATGTTATACAACGTGGTGGTGGTGGCCAGGTTGACGCTGTTGGTATAGGCCGAACCAACCACGGAGGGGGTCACTCCGGCATTTCGATCAGTCGCGGCAAAGGCCAGCGCGGTATCAGTTGCCGCCACAGCACCAGTATCTGGGTTCAGCCGCAGATTCTGGCCAGTATTGGAGGTTACACGGATCCGGTCAGGAACCGGGTTAAAGTCAAACCCGAAAGAGGTGCCGGCCAGCGCTGGCGTAAAGGCTGCGGTTCCAACGGCTTTGGCTTCGCCCGTTCGGGTATCAATTGTGTAAACCCGGTTGGAGCTGCCAAGGGCATACAGCACTCCGGTGGCTGGGCGGAAATCAATACCCAGGATAGCCTCACCCGCCTGGGTGCCAAAGATCTGAACGCGGCTCAGGACTGGGCCCGGATTGGTGCCGTCAAAGGTCACCAGCGCATTATTTTCGGTCAAACCAAAAACGCGTGGGTGTGGAGCAATTGACATTGATTCAACCACAACCTGGTTTCCAACAAAGCCAAAAAATGAGGCACGCCCGTTGATCAGGTTGATCTGATAGAGGCTGGAGCCTGGGTCACCATCCACATTCAATGTGGCAAACCCGCGACCATCAGCATTGGCGATGTCAAACCCGACCCGACCGGTTGCATTCACACCGAGTGGGCCAGCCGTGAACAACTGACCGGAGTTCGGGGAAATTGGAGCACCCGTAAAATCACCCTGTCGGACCAGAACATCCAATCCAGTGTCAATGCCATACAGTGTGGTTTGAGGCGTTCCAGCAAAGTTGTTGGTATACGCCACACCCGAAATTGACGGGTTGGCACCGGCATTTGGATCGCCCTGAGCAAATACCAGATTGGTGTCAGTGCCGGCAATTCCGCCGGTATTTGGGTTGAGACGGAGGTTTTGTTCTGAGTCCGAGACAAAACGAATCCGGTCTGGAACCGGGTTAAAGTCAAATCCAAAGTTACCGCCATTGGCCGCCGGGGTAAAAGCAGCCGTTCCTACGGCTGAGGCCGCGCCAGTACCAGGGTTGATAATATACATCCGGCTGGCCGTCGTGACACCGTAAAGCTGACCGGTGGCTGGGCGGAAATCAATACCAACGAAACGCTCACCGTCGGCTAATCCCGAAATTGCAACATTGGATAAAAGTGAGGTCGGTGCTGAGGTTGAAAAACTGATTAACGAATTGGTAGATGTGGTTGCAAAAATGATTTCTGCTGGATCAGTTGCTGATTGAGCTTTGACAACAGTTTCAAATGGTTTTGTGACAGAGGGACTAAAATTGAACGCAGACAGGACCAGAAACAGCACGGCAAATAGTGATGTTTTGCGGGTTTTCACAAAGGGATCCTCCTTGAAAAGGTACAGTTAACAACAGTTCAGACGCTTCGTCCGAAGCAAGGGGGTGATTCAATCACCACCGGATGTTTCATTTGGTTTTGATTGAGTAGAGAGGCGGTGGAAAGCTGGCCAGTACGGCCATCTTGGGGAATTTAGATCTAATCAGCAAGAAATCTTCAGGAGAATCGTTCATTTTTCCAATTTATTCAACGAAAAAAACGGCAAATTCACAAGTGATGTCACGTGAAATGTAAATTGCCAACCAGAGGCGTTCGGCGTGAAAGCAGAATAA
>DAOQNB010000318.1:0-6739 GCA_035335845.1 Acidobacteriota bacterium
TCAATTCAGTTTTCAGAATTTCTGCCTGTGTTGGACGCTGTCCCAGTACCCACTCCGCAAAGTCCAATGGGTATTTCTCAGCCAGATACTTGCACAAGTTGTCATACCATTTTGGAATGGAGTCCCCGTATTACAAGAAGGCTAAATCGTTGAAAAAATTGTATTTCCCTGACCCCTGACCCCGAGCCCCTGATCCCCAAATAGTATCAGTCTGGATCACGTTGAATTCCTTTCATTCCCCATCATTCATCAAATGGCTTTCTTGCCTTCACCATAGAACAAGATTGGCGTTCGCGAAAGATTTTTTGAGAAGCACTCTCACCGCTCCCGAATCACAAACCGGGCTGGGGCAATCACGGCCTGGGCTTCTGGATTGTAATAGTCATACAAAATTGACGGCACAGATTTGGCAGTCATCGCAAAACGGGGAGTCAATGAGAACTTGAGCGTGCTGCTTCCGTTTGAAGGCGGCCACAGGTAAAGCACCACGCGGTCAGGGTGGATTTCGAATGAATTTCCCCAGCTTCCAAGCTTTGCAACGGCGGTTTCCAGCGAAGCCTGATCAATTTCGACACCCGGTGGAAGTCCAATTTCTGCCAGCAACATCCCGTAAGCGTTCTTCCCGGTCCGGTGAGTTGTCACAGTGCAGGTTACTGGTTCACCAATTACGGCCTCGGTTTTGTCGAATGCCACCTGAAGCTGCACATCCGGCGATGTTACAGCGGGCGCCAACGAACGGACATTCCAGGGTACGTATGAACCAACCACCGCCTGCAGCGTGAGAATTTTCCCCGGCTGCTTCCGTTTGAGCACAATCTGATTCCGCCCTGGAATCAACCACTTTGAGACATCAATGGAAATTGGGCTCAGGGAAAGCGGATTTTTTCCATTGGCTGACCACGTAACCAGTTTGACCAGCGTGTCATTGACCCACAATTCAGCGGATTCGGCGGTGTCAGATTTCGTTTCTGATGCTTCGTGACTGGATAACAACAGCAGTGCTCGCCAGACATTGAGTGAAGCCTGCGTTGAATACCACACGCCGTAACGATCTTTAGTTTCAATCAGATACTGAAAGCCACGATTGATGATTGACGCAACTTCGGCAGGTGGGTTCGCGACTGGAATCGTCACCAGGGCTTGCAAAACAAGTGCTGTGGTTTCGATTCGCCCGGCAGTTCCCCAGCCATAAAACAAGGTTGGCCCGGATTGCTCCCAATAGACTTTTTCACCTTTTACCTGAGCCAGTTGCATCAATTGGGGAATAACTTCCTGGGCGCCAGCCAGGTCTCCGGTTTCAGATGCAGCCAGAACATAACAGGCCAGAAGGTACGGATCACGGCTCGCTGCAATTCGAGGTTTTACAAAAGCCAGTCCTTTGGCGATGGCGTTCTGATTGATCGGGTTGACTCCGGCTTTAGCCAGTAAATACACAATGCAGGCGGTCTGAGCAACAGCTTGTTTGTCCTGGGTTCCGTTTCGCCATTGATAGGCCATTGGCCAGCTTCCGTTCGGCAATTGCTCTCTGACCAGTGCTTCCTGGATTTGTCTCAAAACAGAGTCATCAATTGCGGCAAATTCTCTGGCCTGACTGAGAAACTGAACCGCATACGCCGTTAACGACCAGTCTGGGTCACCGTTTCCCCAGTAGGCAAAGGCATTGTTTTCAAGGCGATACGCAATCAGTCGGTCTATGCCTTCCTGCGTAAACGTTCGGGCTTTTTCTGCAGTGGGTGAGTCAAGTGCTCCGGTTTGCTTCAGGTATTGCAAAACCAGCACATTGGCATAAGCAGCGGAAATTGTTTGTTCAGCACAGCCATATGGACGCTGCACAATGCCGTCAATACCTTCAAACACGTGATCTATCAGGTTGGGATAGATTTTGACTTCGCCCTTCAAAGTGCCAGGAACTGGATGTTCCGGCGCTGTCAGGTCAAGGATGGTTGTGCTTTCAGCCAGTTTCCCAATCGTCTGGACCTGTTCCTGAGCATCGGGAAGAACAGTCACGGGCTTTTCGATGGCATCTCCGGTTTGTGGATTCGTCGCGGTTACCTGCAACGGGCCGTGCTTTACCATTTGAGTGGCTCGAAGCGGAAAAACCGGCTTTGCAGTGCCACCCGCAGCTACTTCCACCTGTTTTTGCGAAGGACCTCGCAGTTCAAACCAGCTTTCAGGTTTGACTGAAACCGTCATAGTCTGTGAATCCGGCAAGAAGTTGCGCAACAGCACCGGGAGCGAAAGTTCATCGCCAACCGTCAAAACCTGTGGCGGATCGTGCTCGATGAAAAACGGCTGGAAGGCCGTGATTTCGGCTTCTCCGGTCACCAGTTCGCCATTCATCGTCGAAGCCAGCGCGTTGATTTTCCAGGTGGTTACATTGTCAGCCAGATTGAAGTGAATCCGCACCTGCCCGGTTTGGTCGGTCTCAAGCAGCGGTTCCCAGAGCATGGTTTCCGGAAAATATTTGCGCAGCCGGGGTGTCGAAAGTTGCACCAGCGGTCGTGATGGGTGCGGGTCTTTGGCTTTGACAACCGTCTCGGCTGGTGAAGTTTGCTTCAGACGTGGCCCAGCGGTGACGGCTACCGCATTCTCCGCGGCTCCTGGTTCCAGGTATATTTTAAGGAAAGCAATCTCAGATTTTTGGACTGAAATATTTACCCACCTTGTGCTTTTAAACCCAATTGCAGATGCAGTCGCTGAATACAGCCCAGGTGCCAGATCTTCAAACCGGACCCTGCCGGCTCCATCTGTGAGCGCGGTGTAAATACTGCCACGCCACTCACTTCGCAACTCAACTTTTGCCCCTGATATGACTGCATCCGTGGCATCTAAAACAGTTGCCATCACAGCCCCACCGCTTCCGGTTGAAAGCACTGTTGACCCGGCTGCTGATTTCTCTCGACTGACCAGGGTCGAAAACAGACCCAGGTCGAAATCATCCCAGGTTTCTTTTGGTCCGTCTGGACCCAAACTGGAAATTTTGATGGTCCAAAATTCAAGCTTCGAGGGTGCAGAGGCTGAGGCAGAAGATGATTCATTATCATCTGGAACTCGTTTTTCAAATTTCACCTGATAGGCATTTCCCCACGGATCACGAAGCCCATCAAAATCAAGTCCTTCAGTTTTCAGCAGTTGCCTGAACACAACCTCTTTGTTTTCAGCCTGTTCAATCACGCTTGCCGACGTGCGCATCACCACATCAATGACTTTGCGGATATCATCAAAATAGCTGATGGTGGATTTCCACACGACAAAATCATCCAGCGGGAGATGGGTTTCGCTTCGCGGATTCAACTTGCCATCTTCACCTGCACTTTTCAGGTAGAGGTTAAACCAGTGTTCTTCAATCGTGAATTCGCACACCAGTGGACGGCCCCATCGGTCACGGAGATCAGACAGATTGATTCCTTCCAGGGCAAGTTCACGGCGGAGTGTTTCAACATCACGAATGTACCCTCCGGTTTTCTGATGGTACATCCGAAGCACCCGGTCAATCACGTCCCCAGTTTTTGTAAATGGCGACCAGCCAAGTTCCCCGGCGAGAAAATCATCATCTGTCCCTGGTTTTTTATCCGGCCCGCTGCTTTTGATTCGCCATTTATCAAGGCCCAAAACCGAGACAAATTCTGATTGAAAGGGCATTCCCCAGGGATCGGTAATTTGGCTGAATTTCATGCCGTGGGACGACAGAATGCGTTCGACATCGGCTAAAGTCTTGGGATAAATGCGATTTCTTTCAGCATAGTCAGAAACAATCTGAAAAATGGGATGCAGCCTGGCCATTACATTCTGGTGAAAAACAGGTCGCAGATTGAGTGACTCAGAGGTTCGATACCCAAAAAACCAGTATGCCTGGTCAATTGGCCACGAATAATTGAGCAGGATTTCGGCCACAGTATCCAGTTCAGGTGGAAATGGTTGTGAAACATCGAGGTTTTCCAGATCCGTGAACGTCCAACCACCAACAGCATCATCAAATCCCCAGGTATCGCCATTTTTGCCAAACGCACCATTCCACGTGCCATATTTCCAACCGGTTGGGATTCGACCTTCAATGGCTTTGTCGTAAATAGCGACTCCCAGGGCACTTTCGACTGGCTTTCCGTCTTTGGTGGACACCTTCAGGTCAAGTGTGTTTGTTGCTCCAGGCTTACAAACCAGTTCTCCGGGTTGTAGTGTGAGAGCCAGATTGTGTTTCGTCGGAAAGAACAGTGCGGTTTGCCCAATCACCTCGTCTTGATTGAGCTTTCCAGATGGAAACAGGGCAAACAAACTCAGAAGTCCAGCAAACTCAGGTTGATAGGAAAATTCGATAGTGGCTTCACCTTGCTCAAACCAGATGTTTTTGGAGGCAACCACCTTCGACTTTTGAGCCACCACCGCCAAACCCCAGCCACTAGATTTTTGTGAGGCAACCAGGTGGGCTTTGATTGGTTCGCCTGGACGATACAGGGTCTTTTCTGATCTTACCCGAATGCCCGTTTCAGGTTCATACAACCAGATGGTATGAGTGGTTTTGACCCTGCTTCCTGATCGGTCACGCGCCACAATTTCAAAAGTCACCTCGATGTTCTCATAAGCTGAAGCAGGGATGCTGACTTTCAAAACTCCATAGCGGCTGGTGCTCAATGTACCGACCAGTTCGCGTTTGACAGATGTTGTTCCGCCTTCACCGGCATCTGGTTCAAGTTGTTGTTTTAAAACTTCAATTTCGCATTCAACCGGAAGGCCATCTGGCGTGCTGGTCGTGATATAGAGTTCATAGGGTTGACCACGACTTTGAAAGTTACGCCGATCAAAGACATACACGTGGATTGGCTCTTTGGAAACCCGCACGTCAAATTGACAGTGCTCAGTGCGTCCCGTAGTTAGGTCTGTGGCATACACGAAGTAAGAAATATCCCAAAAATCCGGGTCTCCTTTTTCAGTTTTCAGGTACGGCCACACACCTGACAAATCTACGGTGAGCCGGTAATGCCCTTGATCATCGGTTTGCCCAGTAAAGGTTTCCCCTTCTCGTACGTCATACTTTTGCTCGCGGAAATTCCATTCCCGTTCAAGTTCCCTGACCAGACGCACAGACGCATTTTTCACCGGCTGACCGAAAAGGTAATCAGCCCTGATGTCAACCATTGCCGCTTGCCCCGGCAGATAGAAAGTCCGGTCGGTTTCCGCCTGTACCCGAAATGTTGGAATTTCATACCGACTGACTTTGACCAGTTTTATCGCAAGGCCATTTAAGAAAGGACTTTGGAGTACGGCATTAACTTCAAAATCTCCCAGGCGCTGGTTTTCAGGAATTGTCCAGTCAGCAACCGCCACACCAAATCGTGAGGATGTGACTTCTTTGTGAAAGACTGTGGTGGATTCAGGATCTTTGATCTCAAACTCAACCGTGATTCCCGAAACCGGTGGTCCAGTTTCTTCGGCGACCAGTGCCCGCAGGTGCAGTGTTTGCCCTGGCTGGTACATCACTTTGTCAGTATGCAGCCAGACTCTGGCAACCCGATCCACCTTGAGTTCTGAATGTGCAGATTCAGAAAAAGTCTGTTTGGTACCAGTAACCTCAATCGTGGCAGACTCTTCTGGATGAATCTGGGGAACGGTGAAATCCAGTTGTGCGGTACCGCTGATGTCGGTGGCACCCTGTACAGAAAAGGTAACGGGTTGTGACTGATTGGCACTCTTGATGGTGGCAACGAGCTGCACGTCACTCACTGGTTTTCCAGTGATCGGGTGAAATGCCATAACCAGTACTTTGTAGGCTCCAGGAGATGTGAGTCTTTCTGGCGTTGCCACCCGCAACTGAAAACAATCTGGCGTGATTTCTGAAACTGCAACGACACCGCTTACGACGCTCGCTGTTTTTGGCTCCGGCGTAACCCGATACCGAACCCGATGCAGGTACAGGGATTCGGGCTTATCTTTGAAGAGTTTTCCCAATGACAGATTGACCGGGATAATTTGTGCCCCAGGATCAAGTATCGTCTGGATTGTGGCACGCCTCGTGGCCGCATCCTCCGGGTCAAGCAATTCACATTCAATAGTTGCCTGCACTGGCCGTCCGGTTGAATTGGTTACACTGAATTGAAGTTCACCCTGGGTATCAAAAGGCATCAGACGGATGGCCGATTCATTGACCTGGATTGAACTACCGGCCAGGGTTCCATTTTGCAATAAACTCCTCGCTTCACCAGCAAGCCAGTTCGTTGAAAAGATTGGATTTCCCTGAACCCTGAACCCTGAACCCTGAACCCTTGATGGTATAACTCCAACATTGACAGCCAGAAGCAGACACGACACCACTCCAAACAGAACACGCCAAATCGCCAAACGCATATGGATTGTTCTCTTTTCTTTTCAGGAATTGAAATTTTTGGAATCAATTGTCAAGGCTGAAGGAAACGCCTGACAGATGGTGAATGCCTGTTTGAACTGTGAAATTTCAGGAGTTATGGCTGATACTCAAAAACTGGGCAACTTACCTGGCAGAATAAGGATTTGAAGCTCAGCAGGTCGTGGTGCAATAGCGGTTAGGCCAGGTTCAGGGCCACAACCAAATTGCAAGTGATGAAGTCTTGCGGAAGGCGCAAATACGCCACCATTTTCTATGATTCAGTTGAAGTTTCTGGCGCAGGTGTCGGCTGAGGAGGCTGAGCCAACCAGTCTTCCAGGTCTTTGACCTCTTGAAAATCAAGCAACGCATCCCCAAGTTCTTCCAGTCGGGCGACTGGTAACG
>DAOQNB010000319.1:0-4796 GCA_035335845.1 Acidobacteriota bacterium
CAATGGAATGTCCAATTTGCAGTCTGGCAGCCATGGAGACAACCCGCTGCCCAAAGTGTCACAACGAAATGCCCGTCTTGGGTGAGTGCTCAATTTGCCGTGATAATGACGCTCGTTCCAAACAGTATGCTGCCCAACGTGAGGCAGTTCAAAAGGAAAAAGACGCTCGCGAAGCACGTAAGACAAAACGTCTCAAAGCCTTATTGGAAAAACAGGAGCCAACCTGGGAAAATGCCATCAAAAATTACCGGACGGCTCAAGTTCCACTCAGCAAAGGGCAACTGGCAGGGATCAGTTTAGTGATAATGGTTATGATTTCTGGAGTGAGTTACTGGCTCACCTTGTATGTGCAAAGGAATCAAACCGAGACCAATCCATCAGCTCAGGCGATTCAGCTTGTTGGTCAGTCGCAAGCAAAAACAGCAACCAATATCAATGAGTATTTGACCTCCTTGACTTCAGATCTGGCAGCTAAAGGTACTCTTGATCAGGTTGATGGTTGGCTTTGTGAGGGAGCCACCTCTTCACGTCTGAAAGTGAAATTTATCTACCGTACCAAGGGTGGTCAGGACCAGGTGGCTGAGTGGACGGTTGATCTCAACTCACAAACTGTTCGTCCCGAAAACGAGATGGCTCGAAAAATATCTCCGTAACCTGACCGGTCGGTAGCTTTTCAAGGGACACAGACCGGTCTTTACCGCTTCATTCAATATATGGCTCAACCAAAAAACACCGCTGCTTCTGTGGATGAGGTAAAGCAAAAACGCCACTCCGAAGACCCTGAGGCGCAAGAACTCAAGCGCCGGGTTGGTGAAACCATCGAGCGACTACGTCGCAGCCGAGGTCTGAGCCTGGAGCGGCTGGCGACCCTTTCAGGCGTCAGCCGAACCATGCTCAGTCAAATTGAAACCGGTGAGAGCGCCCCAACCATTTCCCTCCTCTGGAAGGTTTCTCGGGGGTTAGGGGTACGATTTGCTGATTTGCTGGGGGATGAAGCCAGTGATGATGTCCGGTTTCTTCCAGCCAAATCTTCAAAAGTGCTGCGCTCTGGCGATGGGAGCTTTGAGAGCCGGGCGCTCTTCCCGTTTGATACTCAGCGTCGGGCCGAATTTTATGAACTCCGACTGCGAAGCGGCCACACTGAACGCGCCGAAGCCCACGCCTCGGGAACCTATGAAAACCTGGTTGTGCATTCCGGTAAGCTCAGGCTGGTGGTGGGTGACCAGCCCCCTCTGGAATTAAATGCCGGGGATGCGGTTTATTTTCGGGCCGATGTTCCCCACGTGTATGAGAATTCCTGGAAACAGGATACCGTCATGTATCTGGTCATGACCTATAGCGAGGTTGAGAAATAGAAACATTTTTCCAGTCCCAATGCGTAGGGATGTGCACTCATTCCTGTACTTGGCAAACTGAGGTTGCTTGGAAAATGTTCTGCACCAGCAAGTTCCAGTCATTACTGCTGTCACCTGATCTCAGGTGTCGCCAGTTTTCTGTTGATCAATTCAACATCCCACTCCCCCCTGACATAGCTTGAATCAAGTGACAGATCTGCGGTCCTTGATTGACTTAAGGTGAAAGTATAGCGTACAAGATGACGTTATAGTGATGATTTCATGATTCTTGAGCTGGTAAGGGAGTTTGCAATGGGAGCTATCTTCATGAAACGGTCCCCGACAATAAACCAAATCCCAGGGTTAAAAATGACCCATGACCTGATTGACCAGATTGGAAATACTCCGTTGCTCAGGCTCCGGGCATTTGAAAAAGAGGTGCCAGCCGGAGTCGAACTGTATGCCAAGGCGGAATATTTAAATCCAAGTGGTTCGGTCAAGGATCGTGGCATTTTATCAATCATCCTGGATGGTGAAGAACGTGGGCAGCTCACTCACGATAAAATTATTTTGGATGCGACAAGTGGAAATGCCGGAATTTCCTACGCACTGATCGGTGCCGCTCGCGGATATCAGGTTCATCTGTGTATCTCGAAAAATGCCAGCCCTGAGCGAAAGCGAATCTTGCGGGCACTCGGCGCCCATCTGATTGAAACTGACCCGCTTCAGGGTTCAGACGGGGCACAGATCGAAGCCCGCCGGCTGGTTGATGCCAATCCTGGGATTTATTTCTATCCTGATCAGTACAACAACCCGGCTAACTGGCTGGCCCATTACCGTACAACGGCCCCTGAACTGTGGCACCAGACCGAAGAGCGGCTAACACACTTCATCACTGGTATTGGCACCTCTGGTACTTTTACCGGCACCACCCGCAAGCTCCGTGAATTAAACCCTGACATTCAATGTATTTCGGTCCAGCCAGACCTGCCCATGCATGGATTGGAAGGGATGAAGCATATGGCCACGGCACTGGTGCCTGGCATTTATGATCCGCATCTGGCTGATGACAATGTTGAAGTATCAACTGAGGATGCCCAGGCTACCACTCGCCGGCTGGCTCGCGAGGCCGGGATTTTTGTTGGCTTGAGTGCTGGCGCCAATGTCTTTGCCGCGATCAGGTTAGCCCAACACCTTCCCTTTGGATCCGTTGTGGCCACGATTTTGTGTGATTCAGGAACCAGACATTTGAGCGATCCTTTTTGGGATGAAGTCACCAACTGAGTGAAGTCTTCAATCCGGTTAAATTTTTTGGAGGGAAATGTGATTGAACTTTCAATTGAACATATTGAATCCATTCAGCATCACGGAGAAGCCGATTATCCATATGAATGCTGCGGCCTCCTCATTGGCCATTTTTCCTCTGATGGGAAGAAGCAGGTCGTCGAAGTGTATCCGATTTCAAATGCCCGCGAAGAAGCCGCTAAACGCAACCGGTTTTTGATCCTGCCCCAAGAATTGATGCGTGGTGAGCGATATGCCCGATCAAAAAAGCTGGATGTGGTTGGTTTTTATCACTCGCATCCAGATCACCCGGCTATTCCTTCAGGCTTTGACCAGGACCATGCCTGGCCAACCTATTCGTACATTATTGTCGCTGTGGCCAATGGACAGGCCAGAGATGTGCTGTCGTGGGAGTTAGAAGCTGATCGAAGCCGATTTAATCCGGAGACCATCAATATGTGTGCCGGTGTATTGGTGGCAGGGTAGCTTAAAGTGAAATGGTTTCTTTTGTAACATACTGAATCAAAAGAACAAATTTTTAAAAAGAACAATTCTTCAGTGATCCTTCACTAATTCCAGGAGCTTGATCTATGTCAGTGACCATTTTTATCCCGACCGCACTCAGGCAGTTTGCTGGTGGAAACACCGAGTTCTCATGCGACGCCTTGACGGTGGCGGATGCCTTAACTTTTCTGACGACCACCCACGCTGATCTTCGCAAACACCTGTACAGTGACGCCGCCAAACTGCGGAGCTTTGTCAATGTCTACGTCAATGACACCGATATTCGTCATTCATCAGGGTTGGAAACGCCAATCAAGGATGGTGACACGGTCATGATTGTTCCTGCGATTGCGGGCGGTGTCGAGGTTGCGGAGCATCTTGCTGAGGCCACGCACCACCACCCGGTTGAGCTTTCCAGTGCTGAACTGGCCCGGTATAGCCGGCACTTGATTCTTCCTGAAGTCGGAATTGACGGTCAAAAAAAACTGAAAGCCGCCCGTGTCCTGATGATTGGAACCGGTGGGCTGGGTGCTCCACTGGGCCTGTATCTGGCAGCCGCCGGCGTGGGACGCCTGGGCATTGTTGATTTTGACGTAGTTGATGCCTCAAATCTGCAACGGCAGGTAATCCATGGCACAAAGGATGTTGGTCGGCCAAAGATTGCTTCGGCCCGGGACCGATTGCTCGATATCAACCCACATATTGAAGTGATTCCCTATGAAACCCGCCTGACCAGCCAGAATGCTCTGGAATTATTTCGTGACTATGACGTGATTGTGGATGGAACTGACAATTTCCCTACCCGCTATCTGGTCAACGATGCCTGTGTACTGCTGGGCAAGCCCAATGTCTATGGCTCAATCTTCCGGTTTGAAGGACAGGCAACGGTGTTCTGGGCTGAAAAAGGCGCCTGCTACCGATGTCTCTACCCTGAACCTCCTCCACCAGGATTGGTGCCTTCCTGTGCTGAAGGCGGCGTTTTAGGAGTGTTACCAGGAATTGTTGGCTCGATTCAGGCGGCTGAAGTCATCAAAATCATTCTTGGTGCTGAAGATACCCTGATCAATCGGCTGATTCATTTTGACGCGTGGCGGATGCGCTTTAAGGAATTAAAATTGCGCAAAGACCCCAATTGCCCAATTTGTGGTCCAAACCGCACGATCAATGCCTTGATTGACTATGAGGAATTCTGTGGATTGAAGCCACCTCCGGCAGCTCCCGGCAGCTCCCCGCAAGCTGAACTGGCTGAAATCACAGCCGTGGAATTAAAACAGCGAATTGATGCCGGGGAAAACCTGCAAATTATTGATGTGCGTGAGCCATATGAGTATGAAATCGCACGGTTGCCCTATACAAAACTGATCCCACTCGGGCAGGTTGTTGGTCGTCAATCTGAAATTGACCCGACACAAACAACCGTGGTGCATTGCAAAATGGGTGGTCGGAGCGCAAAAGCGATTGCCCAACTCAAAGAAGCTGGCTTTACCGGTCGTTTGATCAACCTCAAAGGCGGCATTACCGCCTGGTCAACGGATGTTGATCCGAGTGTTCCAAAGTATTGAAAAACTGGGCTGAAGATATCGGGCTGAAGACACAGCGGGCTGAAGATATCGGGCTTGGGGTAGTTGAAAGGATGAAGTTCTTTAGCCCAATGTTTTCAGCCCGACTTCTTCA
>DAOQNB010000319.1:4896-6737 GCA_035335845.1 Acidobacteriota bacterium
GGGTAGTTGAAAGGATGAAGTTCTTTAGCCCAATGTTTTCAGCCCGACTTCTTCATCCCGCTGTTTTCAGCCCAATTTCTTCAGCCCGCTGGTTGAAGCCCCAGCCTTCATTTCACATTCCAGATAATCCGCATCCAGGACATCATTTTCAGCACATAAAACGTGATATCAATCTCCCACCAGCGAATGCCTGCTCGCATCGTTGACATATACTTGTGGTGATTGTTGTGCCACCCTTCGCCCAACGTAATCAACGCCAGCAGAAAATTGTTGCGGCTCCAGTCCCCGGTTTGAAACCGACGGCGACCAAAGAGATGCGCAATGGAATTGATTGAGGCCGTGGCGTGAAAGAGCACAGTGGTGCTCACAAAAAACCCCCAGACCAGCATCTGGGCCCCGGTTGTACCAGCCCCTGGAACATACCATTCCAACACTTTCCCAAAGAAGAACAACCCAACTGCCAGCACTGTCGGAACAAGCGTATCAAACCGGTTGAGGAAGACCAGTTCCGGAAATTTGGCCAGGTCGCGAACCCGGTTATAGTCAGTTGGAAAATTCCTGGGACTGGTGATCCAGCCAATATGCGACCACCAAAATCCGCGCTGGATAGGCGAATGAAAGTCACCTTCTTTGTCTGAATGTTGATGGTGATGACGATGGATATATGCCCACCAGAGCGGGCCGCGCTGGACGGCTGAAGCCCCAAGCACGGCAAACAGGAATTGGGCTATCCGGGAAGTATGAAACGTCTTATGTGAAAAATAGCGATGATAGAACCCGGTGATGGCAAACATTCTGACAAAATACAGTGCTATCGCTGTCATGACAGCCGTCCAACTCCACCCTACAATAAACACCGCCAGACACATCAGGTGCAGCGCAATAAACGGAATGGTCCGAATCAGATCAACCCGATCAGGTAAGTCCATTTCTTTGAGTTTTTTACTGGCGAAGTCAGAATCGATCCATTGAACCAGTGAGGTAATGGTTTTGAACAACTGAGAGGTAAATTTTGATCCTGCAAGCATACGCGACAATCAAAAGAGGAACGGGAGTAGGTAGGGGCGAACCTTTAAAATCATCCAGGTTCATTGCCAATTTACACGGAAAAACTGACGTGATGAGAAATTCTTGGGGGTACGGTTGGCAAAATGGAATGAAGTTCGCTATTTAGCATATTCCATCTGACGTGGCTAGTCGTGTTTGTCAATATTGAACAACTGTCACACCTGCTCTTGACATAAGATACGAGAGCACGAAACCCTGTACACTGCTTGCTTTCAGATGACGGGTTTAATCAGTTGCCTCTGACACAGCCTTTGAGACAGAAAGACTATGATTCCACTTCGGTTAGAGCTTTCCGGGTTACCTCACCACCATCGCCTGCACCGGCTTCTGGAGTCGCGAAACCCACAGACCAGCACCAGGGCTGAGGTTACCGACCAGATACCGTTTTGGGCAGCTTCATTTTTTCAACTTGACCAGTCACGGTTATTTCAGCAATCAACACCTGATGAGCAATCGGCGATCTTGACCGGGTGCAGTCGAGCCATCCTGGAAGAAGCATTCTGGATTGAAAAATGCGGGATGTATTTTGCCCCGAAGATGGCGCTCCTGGCTCAATCTCCGGAAACCCAGATGCTCTATTGCCAGTTTGCGGCTGAGGAAGCCTCCCATTTTCAACTGGTCTCACAATTTCTGAATGTCGCTGCCATTTCACCGCCAGTCGCAAACCCCTTTATCACATTTTTAGCCCAGATTCTGGAAACCGAATCGCCAGGTGTCCTGCAATTTTTCATTCAGGTTGTGCTTGAAGGGTGGGGGATTGCCCACTATCGAAC
>DAOQNB010000320.1:0-6734 GCA_035335845.1 Acidobacteriota bacterium
CACCCACAATCAACAATGTCGCACCGACACGTTTTATCGGTGGCTACGGAGACAGTCTGCAAAACCTTTTCCGCAATGACTTTAAGAGCTGGCAGGTGGGTGTCAACGTCAGTTTTTCACTTGGCAATCATACGGCGAAAGCGCAACTGGGTCAGGCACTGGCCGAAGGACGTCAACTTTCGGTGGAACAGCAGCGCACCCAGCAAATGATCGAAATCGAAGTCCGCAACGCGCTCCAGGCCGTCACCACCGCTCAGCGCCGGGTCGAAGCGGCCAATAGTTCCTTCACCAACGCCGGGTTACAATACGAAGCCGAACGACGCAAATTCCTGGCGGGTCTTTCAACCAACTACCTGGTGCTCGACCGGCAAAATGCCCTCTCAGCCGCCCAGGGCCGAAAGTTGAAAGCGCTCACCGATTATAACAAAGCAACGGCAGACCTCCGCCGGGCCCTATCAACCACCCTTTCAAGCGGGAACATTATGGTTAGCGCCCGTTAGAGCCCGCATTTCAAATTGATTTAAGCCATATTTGTAACGGTATCAGGCCTGAAGGGTCGTCGTGTAATAGCCGTGGTGCGAAGCCCACGGTGACGGGAAAAATTGGATTTCCCCTGAACCCTGAACCCTAAACCCTGAACCCTAAGATGGTATTACAAACTATCGCAATTCAACAGGCGGAGCTTTGCCTGGAAGGAGAAAAAATATGTCAGAGACCAAGAAAGATTCAAAAAAAGTTGCTCGAAACATTGGAATCCTGGTTTTGTTGCTGGGTGTCATCTTCGTAGGTGGCTGGCGGTTGCGGCCCAAATCAAAAACCCAACCGGGTGTGATCCCGGTCAGCGGACGCATTGAAAGCGACACAGCTTCGATTGCCGCCAAAGTCTCTGGTCGAATTCGCGAAATTTCGGTTCGTGAAGGTGATCAGGTCAAAGCCGGCCAGGTGATTGCCATTCTGGATGACGAACAGGTGAAAGCCCGTGAACTCCAGGCCCAATCAATGGTGGCGCAGGCGGATGCGAAACTGCTTGAAGCCCAGCAACAGGTGGCCGTGTTGCAGGCCGAACGCGAACAAAGCCGACTGGGCGTCAGTCAGGCATCGGTTGATGCCGAAGGCCGTATCAGCCAGGCTCAGTCGCTCCTGGCCGCTGCCGAAGCCAATCTGGCTGAAGCCCAGGCCAGTTACCAGCAGGCACTCTATGACGAAGGAAAATTGACCGCACTCGTCGAAACGGGCGATGTCCCAGAACGCGAAGGCAAACAGGCCACGACCACGACGCTGACCAAAAAAGCCGTCGTTGATGCCGCCACCAAACAGGTCGAAGCTGCTCGGGGTGCGTTGCAGGCGGCCAAAGCCAACCTGGAAAATCCAAGAATCCGCGCTGCTCAAGTTTCGGGAATTGACCAGCAGATTGCCCAGGCCCAGGCCAAAATCAAATCGGCTGAAGCCGAAGCCAGCCAGATGCGCGCCCAACTCGAAGAAGTCCAGGCAGATCGCCAGGACCTGCACATCCTGGCCCCGTTTGATGGCACAGTTGCCACCCGTCTGGCTGAACCCGGCGAAGTGGTCACGGCAGGGACCCCGGTAATTTCACTGGTCAACCTCAATCTGGTGTACCTGCGCGGGTTTATTCCGGAAGGCGAGATTGGGAAAGTTCGCAATGGTCAGTTGGCACGTGTCTACCTTGATTCGGCGCCCAATCAGCCACTCGAAGCGGTTGTGTCACGCATTGACCCCGAAGCTTCATTCACGCCTGAAAACACATACTTTCGCGATGATCGGGTCAAACAGGTTGTCGGCATCAAACTGCAAATCCACAGCCCACAAGGCTTTGCCAAACCGGGAATGCCGGCTGACGGTGAGGTGTTCACAGAAGTGAACTAGCAAAATAGTGAGATGTCAGTACCACCTGCGTAAGCGGGTGGGCTCTTTCATCCCTCATCCTTCATCCCTCATCCCTTCAGAAGACCCCGAACCCTTATGAACACCATTCTCGAAATCGCCCCAGAAACCGACGTGATGGACATTCAAACACTTGTTGAACAGTCAGAAGTTGTTATTCAATTGCGTGACTTGCAAAAAAGGTATGGCCAGCTTGAGGCTGTGCGCGGAGTCAACCTGGATATCCACCGGGGCGAACTCTTTGGCCTTATTGGTCCCGATGGCGCCGGGAAAACTTCGGTTTTCCAGATTTTAGGCGGTGTGATGTCGGCCACCACCGGTGAAGCCACGGTGATGACTCTTCCGGCACGCGAAGCCCGGTCCTCGATTGGCTACCTGACACAAAGCTTTAGCCTGTATCAGGATTTGAGCGTGGCCGAAAACCTGCTCTATGTTGGGAAATTGCGGAAATTATCGCCACGTCAGATTCACGAACGTGGGCAGCGCTATCTCAAACTCTTTGATATGGATCGCTTTACTGACCGGCTGGCTGGAAAATTAAGCGGCGGAATGAAACAAAAACTGGCACTCGCCTGTGCCCTGATTGCCGAACCGAGAGTTCTGTTGCTTGATGAACCAACCACGGGCGTTGACCCGGTTTCACGGCGTGAATTTTGGGACACCCTCACCGGGCTTTCAGCCGATGGGATGACGATTGTGGTGGCAACGCCCTATCTGGATGAAGCCGAACGCTGCACTCGCGTGGCGTTGATGCACGACGGCACCATTCGTCAAATCGGCACCCCGGCGGAGATTCGCAACCGGTTGGGGCTCCAGCGGTTGGAACTTCGCACCTCCGAACTTGGGACCGCCGAGGATCTGTTGAACCGGGTGGAAGGAATCACTGACGTTCAACGCTTCGGAGACCGGCTGGACCTGATGGTGGCTGACCCGGTTTTTGGCGAACGTCAGGCCCGGTCAGTGCTGGCTTCGGCAGGATTGGAAACCAGAGAAATTACCGTTGGTTCGCCGACGCTGGAAAATGCCTTCGTTTCGATTTTGCGAGAACTCAATGGCGAACAGGTCTTCCCTCCGTTTCCGCGCAGCCGGCCAGAGCGTCACCACCGGGCTGATGAATTTGCCATCCACGCCCAGATGCTCAACAAGCGGTTTGGCGCCTTTCGCGCCGTGGCCGATGTCAACATTGCGGTCAAATACGGTGAGATTTATGGCCTGCTCGGTGCCAACGGGGCCGGGAAAACCACCACCATCAAGATTTTGTGCGGTCTGTTGTCGCCATCGAGCGGTTCGATTGAACTGGCCGGAGATCGCGGTAGCCTGCGGTCAAGCAAAACCCGTCAGCGCATCGGCTATATGTCGCAGAAGTTTTCGCTCTATGACGATTTAACCATCAACGCCAATCTCGATTTCTTCGCCGGCGTCTATCAGGTACCGCCTGAACAGCGCGAAGAAAAGAAGCGCTGGGTGCTTGAATTCTCAGGTCTGGCCGGCCTCGGAGACACACTGACCGGATCATTGCCCGGCGGATGGAAACAACGCGTGGCGTTTGGCGCGGCAATTATGCACGAACCGGATGTCCTCTTTCTCGATGAACCGACTTCCGGGGTTGACCCACTGGCGCGCCGCGCCTTTTGGAAAATGATCAACTATCTGGCTGACCAGGGTGTGGCGGTTTTGGTGACCACGCACTACCTCGAAGAAGCCGAACAGTGCAACCGGCTCGGGCTGATGGTCGCCGGTGAACTCGTGGCCCAGGGAACGCCAACCGAAATCAAGGCCGATCAATCGGGCCATCTGATTGAATTGATTACCGATCACCCACAACAGGCCGCTAATTTGCTCAAAGGTGAAATGGATTCGTGGCGGGTTTCATTATTTGGCGACCGACTCCACGTGATCATTGATGAAGCCGCCGACACAGGAATCAGTACCCTGACCCGGCGGTTAAGCCGCGATGACATTCAGGTGATCAAAGCCTATGAAGAGCGCTTTTCACTGGAAGATGTGTTTATCGCCATCGTCGAACAGGTCCGCCGGCAAAAGAAGGCGGGTTAGAGGTCAGGGTTCCGGGTATGAAAAACAGGGTTCAGGGTTCAGGGTTCAGGGTTCAGGGTATGAAAAAGACATAAAGGACAAAAAGGACGAAAAGGACGAAAAGGACGAAGAAGGAACAAGGTGAACGAAAGGTGCGACGACGTTGAACCACACCAGCTTTCGAAAACCCGGAACCCCCGAGCTACAGGCCGTAAACGACCTGCCTCAATTCAACCACCGCTCCGCGGCGAAACCCAGGTACCGTCAACATTTCGAAAACTCTGAACTCTGAACTCTGAACCCTGAACCCTGAACCCTGAACCCTGAACCCTGTTTTTCATACCCGGAACCCGATGACTCACCACACAGGAAAGGAAACATATGCTTCGCATCATGGCTCAGGCCCGCAAAGAACTCATCCAAACATTTCGCGATAAATTAACCCTGGCACTCGCGCTGCTGCTGCCGCTGATTCTGGTGGCGCTTTATGGCAAGTCAATTTCATTTTCGGTGACTGGAGTTCCGGTGATGATTCAGGATTTCGATCAAACCGCACGGTCACGCCAGTATGTTGAAATTCTGATGGAATCTCAGACCTTTCGGCTGGCAAACACAGGGCTGTATACCAAACCAGAAACGGCACTTGCCAGTGAAGCCGCTCGCGCCATTGTCACCATCCCAACCAATTTCGAACGCAATCTGGCGCGTGGACTCAACACCGAAGTGCAGTGGCTGATTGATGGCACTGACGCCAACACGGCCACTATCTTGCGTGGGGATGCGGCGGCCATCACCCAGGCATTTCTCAGTCAAAATGGCATCCGAACCACAACCATGTCGCCTTCCGTTCAGGTTGAAACCCGCATCTGGTTCAATCCAGGTCGTGAAACAGATAAATACATCGGTCCTGGAGCCATGGCGGTGGTCCTGGCGCTGTTCCCTCCCTTGCTGGCCGCCCTGGCGATGTCACGTGAAAACGAGCAGAAGACGATCCTTCAGGTCTATGTTTCCAGCATCTCGGCCCACGAATATCTGCTTGGGAAAACCATCGCCTTTTTCCTGGTGGGAATGGCTGAATGGGTGCTGGTGGTGCTGTTTGGAATGCTGTTGTTTGGGCTGCGTTTTGCAGGTGACCCGACGCCGTTTCTGGTCGGAACAGTCGTGTATCTCTTTTGTAATGTGGCATTTGGAGTAATGACCGGCGCCCGAATCAAAGATCAGGCCGCCACGATCCAGACGATTGCCACGGTGTGTTTTCTGCTGTCCTTTTTGTTGTCGGGCTTTATTTTTCCGGTTTCCAATATTCCGGATGCGATTCGCTGGGTCGCCTACTTTGTGCCGGCGCGGTATTTCATCGAGATTGCCCGCGATGCCTTTGTTCGCGGAGGCGGCTGGTCCGCCGTCTGGACCGCGCACGTTGCGCTCACTTTGCTTGGTGTGATGTATCTGGTCATTGCCTGGCGGAAAATGAGACAGATGCAACTGGCAGACTAAGTGGCGACTGGTTCTTGGTTCTTGGTTCTTGGTTCTTGGTTCTTGGTTCTTGGTTCTTGGTTCTTGGTTCTTGGTTCTTGGAAAGCATTGGTTCAAAAGTACTAAGCACCAGGTACAAAACACCAAATAAGGAATTTATATGAAAAACCTGATCAATTATTTTTATGGATTGCGCATCTGGGCGCTGTTTATGAAGGAATTTCGGCATATTCAGCGAGACAAACAATTGATCGCGGCGATGATCCTGCCGCCAACAGTTCAGCTTCTCCTGCTGGGCTTTGCACTCAATCCCGAAGTGTCAAACCTGCGCCTGGGCATCGTGGATGAAAGCCGGACGATGATCAGCCGCGAACTGGTTTCAGCTTTTGTCGAAAGCCAGTCATTTCACGTGACCGATTCGTTCACGTCAGCCGCCGAATTAAGCCGGGCTCTGAGTGAAGGCAAACTGGATGCCGGCCTCATCGTTCCATCTGATTTTGCTGAAGAGCAACAACGGCGAACACCAGCCAAAGTGCAACTGGTCCTTGACGGCGTCAATTCAAACACCGCCGGCATCGCCGCCAGTTATGCCCAGCGATTGATCACCGCGTTTAATCAACGGCTCAACCGCGACGGAATTCCAACCGGCATCAAACTGGAAGGTCCAGCGACTCCGGCCCCGAATTTAACCGCTCAGGTAGCGATGCTCTATAATCCGGGCCTGCGCAGTTCGTGGTTTATGATTACTGGCGTGCTCGGGATCCTGTTGATTTTAAATGGGTCACTGGTGGCGGCTGGCGCAATGGTCAAGGAAAAGGAATCTGGAACAGTTGAGCAACTGCTGATGACACCGGCGAGTGCGACTGAAATTATTATTGCCAAGATGGGCCCGCTCTTTGTGCTTTTATCGTGTGACATCTGGATTGCGCTGGTGGTTGCGAAACTGGTTTTTGACATTCCAATTCGCGGCAGCCTGGCGTTGATCTACTGTGCCGGAGCGCTCTGTGTGCTGGCTGGAATTGGACTCGGAACGTTTCTGGCCACGATTTCCAGATCCCAGCAACAGGCTCAGTTGCTCAGTTTCTTTGTCAATCCGCCAATTGCTATGCTTTCCGGAGCGACCACACCACTCGAAGGCATGCCCGACTGGTTACAGACCATCACCCTGATCAACCCGGTGCGGCACTTCGCCACCATTGCCCGGAGTATCTTGTTGAAGGGCGCGGGGTTTGACATTCTCTATCCCAATTTTCTGGCGTTGCTCGCCTTTGCTATCGTCCTGGTCGGAATCAGCGCCTGGCGGTTTCATAAGCAGCTTGAGTAAT
>DAOQNB010000321.1:0-6732 GCA_035335845.1 Acidobacteriota bacterium
TTCGGGCACGGAAACCGTGAAAATTGGGGTTCCGGGTTCCGGGTTCCGGGTTCCGTTCGAAAGATCCAATGATTCCAGTCATTTCAAGCACCACGAAGAGGGAGAGACCAAGTGAAAGAACATCAAATTCAAAAATCCGGAACCCGGAACCCGGAACCCGGAACCCTATTCCTGCTCCTGCTCCTCGTTCTCACCGGGACATCCACGGCCCTGGCAAAAGAACAACTTCCCTTCCCACTTACAGCGCGCACGATTGAAGAATTTGTCCCGACAGATTGGACAGTCCTTGAAAAAGCAGAAGGCGACCTCAACGGCGACAACCAGCCAGATGTGGTTCTGGCGCTGGCACCTGACTCAACCGAAGACGAAGAAGCGGATCGCAGCCGCTGGCTGCTGATTGCCTTTCGTGAAGGCAAAATCTGGCGGCGGTCAATTGTTTCCGATCAGGCAATTTTGTGCCGTAACTGTGGTGGCGTATTTGGTGACCCGTTTGCCGGCGTGCGGATAGAACGTGGATCCGTGGTGGTCGAACACTATGGCGGCTCCGCCTGGAGATGGGCGATCACTGACCGGTTTCGCTGGCAGCAAGGTCAGTGGGTACGGATTGGCAATACCACCGCCTCATTTCATACCTTCGAACCCGATGACGTAGAGCAACTTGACGTCAACCTCCTGACGGGCTTTGCCGAAGAACAAACCAATCGCGAAAAAGGCTCAAAGACGCTTTCTTTTTTCCAAATTCGAGCTGGGAAAAGTACGTCGTCACCAAATCTGGATGGCATCATTTCTGCCAGCGAATGGCCAGGCACTTCGGTTATACTTAAATCACAGGCCGATATTGTCAGTGGACGGTCAGGCTGGCGTGGAAAAGACGATCTTTCAGCACGACTCGGAGCGCTGGTCGTTGGCAAAATCCTCTATCTGCGGGCTGAAATCACTGACGATCAGGTGACCGCCAAAGAGAGCGTGCACCTTATTTCAAGCAACCGCGAAGTCATCAAACCAACCAGCAGCCAGACCAAACTGGTTCCAGGCGGATATGTATTTGAAGCCGCTTATCCACTCAGTTTGTTGACATCTGATTCAAACCCGGAAATTACCGTTCCACTTGAACTCCGTGTTTCAATTGAAGTTGTTGATTCTGACCCGGACGAAAAAACGGCTACAATACTTTCAACCAGCCGTGGTGGGCAAACCTACCCGGCGATGATCTATGTGACGGAAAAACCAGGCCCAGAAATTCTTGAAGAGTTAGCGAAGTAATAATCTGCGCGATTTCACTCCTAAAACCTTATGACTAAACACATTGGAATTGTTGCCTGCAGCACCGAAGGAGCTGCGCTCTGCTATCGAACCATTAGCCTTGTGGGTGCTGAGTTGATGGGTCGCCACGCTCATCCACAAGTTTCGCTCCATTCTCATCCGCTCAGTGAATATATGAAGTGCATTGACGCTGATAGCTGGCAGGGCGTCGCCAACTTGATGCTCTCTTCGACCCACAAAGTCGCCCAAACCGGTGCAGACTTTGCCATTTGTCCAGATAACACCATCCATCAGGCACTTGATTTCTTCAAAGAAACCTCACCGATTCCCTGGCTGCACATTGCCGAAGAGGTCGGAGCCGAAGCCAACCGACGCGGATTCAAGCGGTTGGCCATTCTCGGCACGAAATATCTGATGGAAGGCCCGGTGTATCCGAGCCGATTAGAACCACTGGGCCTCGACTATCGCATTCCCAACCTGGAAGAACGCATCCGCATCAACGATCACATTTTTGATGAACTGGTGTATGGACGTCTGACGGATGAAGCCCGCGCCTTTTTTGTGAAGGTAATTACACGGCTTCAAACCGAGGAAGGCTGTGATGCGGCAGTATTGGGATGCACTGAAATTCCGCTTTTGATCAGTGATGCTGATTCGCCGGTGCCAACGCTTGATTCAACCCGGTTGCTGGCCAGGGCGGCAGTCCAATATGCACTTCGGTGACTCATAACAAGGTAACTGGGTGACAATTGCCATTTGGTCACATTGTCACTCTGTTACATTGTCATCCGGGGTATCGGGTGCCCACCAGTTTCCTTCTTCCTGTAAAAGTTGAAACAGCGTTTGGGTCAGCGCCAGAACCAGCGGCCCAAGAAATAATCCAATCAATCCAAAGGCCCTGACTCCACCCAGAAGTGCAAAAAATGTCAGCAGATACGAAGTTTTCGTCGAGCCACTGAGGATAATTGGGCGAATCACATTGTCGGCCATGCCAATCACCAGGGCGCCCCAGGCAAGCATAATAATGGCTTTGATCCAGTGCCCGGTGAGAAACAAAATAATTGCCGTTGGCACCCAGATCACACTCGATCCAACCAGGGGAATGAGCGAGAACACTCCGGCCACCACCCCCCACAAAATCGGAGAAGGTAACCCAAGTGCGACGAAGGCAATACAGGTCAGTGTTCCCTGTGCCGCCCCCACGGCGGCCATGCCATAGACGCTGGCAGTGATCATGCTGCTGACACCGGTTGAGAGCTTTTCCACCTGATCTCGCCGAAGCGGAAACCAGACAGAAAGTCGCCGCCATATCGCCCGCCCATCACGCAAAAAGAAAAAGAGCGTCAGAAACGTGATGACGGCTTCGACCACCACCGCCACAATATTCCCGAGCACATTGGCTGTTTGTGCCAGCACCAACTTACTGATTTGTTCGGCCTGCCCGAGAACCGTCGCCCGCAGATCAAACTGAGCCATATCAACATATTGACCCAGCCACTGTCTGGCTCGTTCAAAGGTGTGCGAGAGCGTTTCAAAGAAGCCTCCCGGCTGGCCACTTTGTTCTTTGATCAATAAATAAAAGGAATGAACTTCGTTTGTGATGCCCAGGGTCAGTCCCACTGTCACAAGCAGGCTCAGACAGGCAATTGCCAGGGTTGAAACCAGTGCCGCCTGATTTGGATTGCGAATCCGGCTGACGACCCATCGGCGATGTGCCGGATACACAACCACCGCCAGAATAATGGCCAGAAAAATCGGCTCCAGAAACGGCCCGGCAATCACATAACAAAACCCAAGGGCCACAATGGCCAAACTCATTAAAAATGCGACTCTGACTTTTTTGTTGTGCATAGTTTTCGGGGTTGAAGACTCGCAAGCTCGGGGCTGAAGACATTGGGCTTGGGGTTGAAGGCTCAGGGTATACAAATCATTTGAATTCAATTGGTTTTTACCCTCAGCCCCAAGCCCTTAGCCCGTTTTCTTCAGCCCGCTGCCTTTCAAGCGTCCAGCAATTCATCAAACTTATAGCTTCTCACCATACGCTCGACTTCATCAGCCAGCAACGGGTTCATCTGGCGAATATCCTCGGTGAGTTGGAGCGCCGCCACGGTATCGCCAACCACCAGAGTTTCGCGAAGCTGCGACACCAGTGCTGACGGCAGCGCCATTAAATGATTGGCCCAATCAATCAACTTGGTGGATTCACGGCTTTTTGAATCACGTTCGGCGGTGATTTCGGGCGATTCATATTCATACATGACGCCAAGGTACTGTGCCATCGCCCCAAAAATGACGGCTTCGCGATACGGTTTGGCAATAAATTCCTGAAATCCGGCGTTGAGGATCGCTTCCCGGTCCTGCTCGAACACACTGGCCGAGAGCGCAACCAGTATCGTCTGGTCACGGTTAGGTGGTTCCAGCGAAGGATGCCGGTTGACAACCGATGCCTGTTCCAGCCGTCGAATGGCCCGTGCTGTTTCATATCCATTCAGTTCGGGCATATCCAGTTCCAGCCAGACGACATCGGGATGGACAATTTGCCAGCAGGTGATGGCTTCGCGTCCGTTGCGAGCCGTAACAACTTCAAACCCAACTGATTCAAGGAGTTGTGACAAGACAGTCCGGTTTTCCCACGAATCATCCACCACCAGCATTTTAAACAGGCGTTGCCCCGATGCCACCCGCACCACTCGCCCAAGGTCCGGCGTAGATCGAATGATCGTGGTATTCATACGTGGCAGGCTGATTTCGACGCGAAACGTCGTGCCTTTCCCGACCTGGCTGGTGACGGTAATATCGCCGCCCATTAACCGGGCAAAGTTCCGGCTGATGACCAGCCCCAGGCCAGTTCCCTCCTGGGTTTTGAGTCCTGCCTGGGTTTGGACAAAGGCCTCAAACAACCGGCTCATTTCCTCAGGGGCAATCCCCACGCCAGTATCCTCGACTTCAAACATCGCCCGCTGGTCTGCCCAGGCAGTGCGCACCACAATCCGGCCTGATTCAGTAAATTTAAAGGCATTGCTCAATAAATTCAGCAGGACCTGGCGCAACTTCCCTTCATCGCCAGTCACCAGATGCGGCACCTCAGACATCAAGTCGAAGTGAAACTCCAGCCCCTTGGCTTCGGCCCGCAACCGGAACATGTTCTCAACACTTTGGAGCAAAAGGTGTAAATCAAAATCACCTTCGTTGAGAAACATCTGCCCGGCCTCAATCTTTGAAATCGAGAGCACGTCATTGATGAGCCCCAGCAGGTGTTCGCCGCTGGCCAGAATGGTTGACAGGTGTTCATAGGCTTCATCATTGGGTTTGGTCTTGCGCGCCAGCAACTGGGTAAAGCCAAGAATGGCATTGAGCGGGGTGCGTAATTCGTGGCTCATGCTGGCCAGGAACCGACTCTTGGCCAGACTGGCATCTTCGGCACGTTCGCGTTGTTTTTCGGCTTCAATCCGGGTTTCTTCAAGCTGGCGATTTCGCTCGCCCAGTTCAATATTCAAAATCGAAAGTTCAGCCGTACGTTCGGTCACTTTGCGTTCCAGATTGGCATAGAGCATTGCGTTTTCAAGCGACACCGCAGCCTGGGCCGAAAGCAAATTTAACATCTCCACCCGTTGCGGGGTGAAGGCACCAATTGAAGTCTGATTTTCCAGGTAGAGCACCGCGGTCAGTTTTCCCTGATGCAGCACGGGCTGACATAAAATTGAACGCACCTGATTGCGCTGGATATATGGATCGTGGCCAAATCGCCGGTCAATTGGGGCGTTCTCTAACAAAACTGTTTCGCAGGCACGGGCGACATAATTGACCACTGTCTGCGGCAGGTCACGGGAGGTACGGGATGGAAGAGACTGGAGCACATTTCGGGCGGGTTTCCCGGCTTCACATTCGGCCTCAATGATCAGTTCTCCTCCCTGCGGAAACAACAGCACTCCTTTTTGTGCCCCGGCATTTTCAATCAGGATCCGCATCAGTTTGGAAAGCAATTTCTCAAGAACAATTTCGCTCGACAACGCCTGTGATGCTTTCACCACTGAGGTCAGATCCAGGACGCCGGCTGAGGCACTGCCGGTCGAAGTTGTTGAAAACACAGGTAATGCAATGAAAGTGGTCGAAGTATTGCGGGTTTCAATCTTGCGCGCCATCAGTGGCGAGTACTGTTCATCCAGGTGCTTCACTTTGGCCACCGCACCCCACCGTTGATACCCATACCGGGCATCCATCAGGTAACCAAAGGCAATGTTCATCCGCCGCTGACCAAGATAAAACCGGGCTGTCAACTCACAGGCCAGGGCTTCTTCGTGCGGGAAATTATGTTTTTTGGCCAGATCAATCGCCGTTTCATACCACATCCCGGCCTGCTGCGGCTGGCCCAGGACCCGATAGTATTCGGCCTGGACCAGTGCGTGCTTGTGCAGGTAACTCTGAGGCGCGTGTCGGGCCCAGCCTTTTAATTTGCGCTGATTGGCGGCAACCCGTTTCAAAAGACTGCCTTGTTCACTGGCAGCGGTTTCATACCAGCCGGCCAGGGCAATCAGTGAATCATAAAAATAAAACAGCGATGAATCATAGGTGCCAACAATTCCATCTAGCAGGGACTCGGCCCTCCGAATTGCCGGATATGCCGTTTCAAACTCGTCAAACCAGTATCCGAGCATGGCTTTGTTCATCCAGTATCGGGCCAGAGCGGTACGGTTGTTGGCGCGCTCGTGAAACGCCACGGAGACTGTTTCGTCATATGACACACCGATCAACTGGCAGGGATGGTTGTTTTTGCCGATCAGATTCAGGACCACCTGGCGATAGAGTTGAATCAAATGCAGCAAATGGCCTGGCGCTTCGCGGTAGGCAGCCATAACCTGTTCCAGGGCTGTTAGTTCGGCGCCAATGTGATAGGCATGGTAACAATGGCCAAACGCACACAGCGCAGCATATTCCAGATCACCGGTTTCAAGTCCGTTTTGGTAGGCTTCCTGAAAAGACGAGATGGTTTCTTTGAGGTGTTCTTTCCAGTTTCTGACGGTGACATTGACTGAAAACACCGTCTTGGCCGCCAGTTCCTTCGAGCCAAATTTTTCCAGCAGCCGCAACCCCAATTGTCCAAACTGATACCCGGTCTCGATGTCTTGAGCGAGCCCACAGAGCACCACGCCGTACAGCCCATAGGCATAGGCTGAAAGTGGAGCGTTCCCATAGTCAACCGATAAATTGACTTGCTGAAAGGTCACCAGCGGGAACAACGCCGGCAAGGCCTGGTACGCCGCCGAAGTAATCCCAGCCAAAATACGGAGCGCGGCCTGTTTTTTTGGATCCGTCATCAGTGGCCAGTCAAGCAAATCCTGGATGGATTTACCGGCCAGCAGCGCCCGCGTATGGGCCAGTTCGCGGCGAAAGTGCCTGGCAGTCGGTTTTTCTGGCAAGCTCACCCCAAGCTGATTGAGGATGCCAACTGCCGTCTCAATTGCCTTGAGT
>DAOQNB010000322.1:0-6729 GCA_035335845.1 Acidobacteriota bacterium
AGGGCGGTTGGAATTGCCCCTCCAAGCCCACCACCACCACTGACAAGAAGTTGGGCCAGCACCAGTAACCGCCATATAATATGGCACGCCTGTAATCCAATCAGTGAAAAAATCAAGTTGCGTGCCTGCAATGTGCCTTCACAGAGATACACCAGCAGCAGTGCCGTAAACCCAACTACAAAAAAACTGGTTGACCCGGTTACAAAGGCCAGCCCATATGGTAAATCAATTTTGATCCACAGGGCGGTAACAAAGGTCACAAACAATTCCAACCCACCCAATGCAATATACAACGGACCAAGCCCAAAGCGCTTCCTCCAGTAATGGAAAACCAGAATCGTGCTCAAAGTGATGAGTATCTGTAAAGCAGCAATGCCAAGCTGACCCCACATAAGAAAAACCTCTGGGCTGAAGAAATTAGGCTTGGGGCTGAGAAATCCAGGGCTGAGAGCCTGGGGCTGAAGACATCGGGCTTGGGGCTGAGGGCTGAAGAAGGCGGGCTGAAGAGAGCGGGTTGAAGAACTGGTTTTATGTCATCCCTTCGATTGCCCAAGCCCGATATTCTTCAGCTCCAGGTTCTTCAGCTCGCTCAGTTATCGTCGCTCTTTGGGATCAGGTTGAGGGGCTTTTTCTTTGGGGGAAGGTGAAGAAAGCCCGGCTTTGAGTTTGCGGAGTTCGGTCACTCCTTGATCAAAACGTTTTTCCACATCCTGTGACGAGATAAAAGCCAGGACCTGAGCGCCAGCTTTTAAAATTGGTCCAGTTTGGGCGCCTTCGATAAATTGTAACCGAATTGGAAACGCGGTAAATGCCAGATAGATCAAAGACCAGAAAAGCACGGCCCGTGCCAAACCAAGCGCACCGCCACCAACTCGATCAAGTACGGTTAAACCCAATTTTTTCAATACTTCCCGTAATGAATAAGAAAGCACCGCGCTCGCAGCCAGGGCAAGCACCATCGGAGAAATCATCCCCAAACAGAGTGCTGTAACTTCAGAAAAGCCAAGCATCCGAAAGAACTGTGCCGCTTCGCGGTAAAAAACCAGTGCGAACATCAGCCCAACAACCACACCTGCCGTTGTTGACAGGCTGCGCACAAGCCCTTTCATGGCGCCGCTTGCGGTTGAATAAGCCAGTGAAATCAAAACCAGTACATCAAAAAAAGTCATGTGAAGAAGTTGTCAGTTATCAATTGTCAGTCGTTAGTCGTCAGTCATCAGTCGTCAGTCATCAGTCGTCAGTCGTCAGTCGTCAAGTGTTGGGATTTGGGAATTTGTGTCAAGTGGATTTGGTTCTTTTTGAGTCATTTACGAAGAGTTCTTTCAAGATCTTTGCAGACTGAAATACCTGGGTTTGGTCTACTGACGACTGACGACTGACGTATCAACTCAGAAACAACTGTTTCCCAGTTAACCGTTCATAGGCTTCAAGATAGCGTGCCTGTGTGGCATCAACAATCTGGGCTGGCAAAGCCGGGGCTGGTGGCTGTTTGTTCCAGTCAAGGGTTTCCAGGTAATCACGCACAAATTGTTTATCAAAGGACCGCTGAGGCCGCCCTGGCATGTATTCATCGGCTGGCCAGAAACGCGAGGAATCAGGCGTTAGCGCTTCATCAATCCAGAGAATCTGGCCATCCAGGAGGCCAAATTCAAACTTTGTATCACACAAAATGATGCCGCGTTCGCGAGCATACTGAGCCGCGCGCTGATAGAGTGTCAATGTCAGATTTTTTAACTGAGTTGTGGTTTCAGCACCGACAATTTCAGCCATCCGGGCTTCGCTGATATTTTCATCGTGCCCGGTCTCAGCTTTGGTCGCAGGGGTGAAAATCGGTTCCGGCAGTTGGGCTGACTCAACCAGGCCAGACGGAAGCTCAATCCCACAAATGCCCCCAGTTTTCAGATAGTCTTTCCAACCTGATCCAGCCAGATACCCACGTGCAACACACTCAACCGGAAAACATTCGGTCTTGCGCACCAGCATGGAACGACCTTCGAGTTGATCGGCAAACGGCTGGAGCTGAGCTGGATAGTCAGACACTGAAGTGGTTACAACGTGATTTGGCACCAGATCTTTCATTTGCTCAAACCAGAACCGTGACAACGCAGTCAAGACACATCCTTTTCCAGGAATGCCGTTTGGCATCACGCAATCAAAGGCTGAAATCCGGTCAGTGGCAACAATTAACAATGTATCGCCCAAATCATAGACATCGCGTACTTTTCCCCGCCGAAAAAGTGGGATCCCAGGTAAATCAGTGGTAAGTAAGGCCGTTTGAGTATCCAAGAGGTTCACCTTCTGTAAATAAGTGGAGTGCTGAACCGATATTGAGTCGCTTCTGTGCACTACACCACTTCGTTCAAATTGAGAGTTGGAATGGAAAAGGCGGGATTATTCGGCGCAATGAGAGGACTGTCAAGGTGAGGACTGAAAAACCAGAGCTGGAGAAGGCGGGCTGAAAACATCGGGCCTGGGGCTGAGGGCTGAGGGCTGAAGAAGGCGGGCTGAGGTTGGTTGTTACCTGTTGTCTTCAGCCCCGAGCTTGCGAGTCTTCAGCCCTCAGCCCGTCTTCTTCAGCCCGAGTATTTCAATATCCACTCCCGGAATTGTTCCAGCCAGGAAAAAGCGTTTCAGATTCTTTCTTGCGGGCGGTTTCCAAATTGTCTCGATAGAGTTTTTCTTCTGGATCAAGGCTGGCGGCGGTTGAAAATTCATTTGCCGCCTGTGAGTAGTTGGCCGCATTAAAGTGCAATAAACCAAGGTAGTTATGACCATATGCCTGGTCACGGTTTTTTGCTTTCGGGTTGGTAATTAATTTGTTGGCCTGTTCGCGAACCAGGTCTTCTTTTCGGCCTTCATAATACACTTTCATCAATGTTTTGCGTGGGCTGATCTCAAGACTTGGTCGTGGGGCAGCACTCACTGCCGCTCTGGCTTCGACTTCAGCCTCCTGTAACTTACCGACATTGGTGGTTTTGTTGTTGAGATATTGCTCCCAGTACAAAAAGGCGAGCATATCGTGTGCAAGTGAGGCATATTCTGGGTCTGGATCCAATTCCAGTGTTTTCTTTTGCTCCTCCAGAGCTTTGTCTTTTTTTCCATCCTGGAAGTAAAACAATCCTAAAAACTGATGGGCTGGAGCAAAATTCGGATCTTGTTTCAGAACTTGATCCACAATTTCCTTGCATTCATTTCGCCTGGTTTGGGCAAATAATGATTCTGCTTTTTCAATCAGGGCGGCGGACGAATCACTCTTCAATTTCAGAACCGCATCCATTTCTTTTAAGGCGTCTTCAAATTTGCCCTGTTCGCGCAACTTGCGCGACTCGTCAATCGCCTCTTTGATTTTACGGGCGGTCTCGGCTTCGATGCGAAGTCGCTCTTTTTCTGCCGCAATGCGTTTTTGTTCTTTGACATATTCATTGTACTGGTAAATCCCAATACCACCACCAGCAACCATCAGGATGACAACCAATACCCCAACTGAAACCCAAATCAGGGTCTTTGAAGATTTGTTCCGCTGGGCCATGGCGGCCCCACCAGGAGCATAGGGTGGTATTGCGTGAGGTGGCGTGGAATATTCTGGTCCCGGTTGGGGTGGGGGAAGATACCCTGGTCCCGGTTGGGGCACCTGGCCATATCCAGAACCTGGTGGCACATAGCCTCCCAGGCCAGGAGGTCCTTGAGGCAGTGGCTGGTTTCCACCCAGGCCGGCCTGCATCCCCTGGGCCAATACGGGTGGCGGGTATTGCTCAGTATCTGGAAGCGTTCTATTTGGCGAAGACGCATACCCGCCACTTGGACTGCCAGACAACGGCGCCACCGGCGGTGGTGGAACGTAAACCGGTTGACCGGCTGGCAGGTTGGCTTGAAAAGCAATAGCTGGCTGTGTGGCATCTAACCCGGCGGCACCTGTTTTTCGCTGACCGATATTTTGGGTTTCCAGATGGACGGCATGTTCGAGCGAAGCAATGAAATCAGTGACTCGCGGGTAGCGGTACTCGCGTTCATAGTGGAGTGCCCGCATGACGGCGGCTTCAACCGCAGCCGGAATGTTGAGTCCTGGACGAACCCGGCTCATCGGTTGTGGAGGATTGGCCAGACGATTAACCATTTGCGCCTGAGCCGATTCACCTTCAAATGGCAAGGCTCCGGTCAGCATTTCATAAATGACGAGTCCCAGGCTGTAGACATCTGAACGCGGGTCAAGTTGCTCGCCCATCACCTGCTCTGGTGACATATATTGCGGCGTTCCGACAATAAATCCGGTACGTGTGACCGCCTGGTGTTTGGGGTCAACCAGTAAGGACTTGGCAATCCCAAAGTCCACCACTTTGACCGTGTCCCCAGATCCAAGCATGATGTTTTCCGGCTTCAAATCCCGATGCACAACATTGAGGGCATGCGCGGCACTGAGCGCCTGACCAACCTGGCGGGCGATATGCAGAGTTCGCTCAAGTGAGAACGGGGCTTCACGCTTGAGAATACTTTTTAACTGCTGGCCTTCAATCAATTCCATGGCCAGAAAAACCATTCCATCATCGGTTTCGCCATAGTCAAAAATGCTGACGGCGTTTGGATGGTTGATCTTACTGGAAGTCTCAGCTTCGCGTTGAAACCGGGTGAGCGTGGTTTCATCCTGGGCAGATGCTGGCAAAATCACCTTAATCGCACTTGGCCGTCCCAATTTGAGGTGTTCACCACGATAGACGGCACCCATTCCACCTTTTCCAATCAGCGATAAAATTCGATAGCGCCCGGCTAAGACCTTTCCAATCATTGGGTCTGCCGCTTGAGGTGAGTCAACCAGCGTGGCCGCCTCTTGTTTATTGAGCGAAACCGGTGCCGGAGCAGGTGCTGCCAGCGTTGGGATAAGTGCCACCAGACGTTGACCGTCACGATTACAGAACTTCTTGTCATCGGAAAATGTCGAGCCGCATTGTGGACAGGTATTCATGTGAATCTCCTCAACAGCGAACAAAAACCATCATTTTGGGAAACAAGGTGAGAAGGTAAGGATCTTATATCACTTTTCATAGTGGTTGTCAGTGATGGATTTTTACAGTTCAAACCAGCCCAGATTGAACATGGGAGTGCTGATATTGATCTAAATCGCGACGGTCTGGTTCCAGAATACTTTCTACAGACAGGCCATCAGCTTTGGATTGAGTTGTGTCAAGACAAAGAACCATTGACGCATTCAACGGTTCTTGACCAGAATGGCGCGCACTTTTCTCATTCTTTCCAACCTATAAATCGCAGTTATTTTTTGAAACAAAGGAGATTTCAACTCGTGGCCGAACAGGATTATCGCATTGAAAAAGACAGCATGGGTGAGATGCGCGTTCCGGCAACTGCGCTCTATGGCGCTCAAACCCAACGGGCAGTTGAGAACTTTCCAATTAGCGGGCTTTGCTTTCCACGGGCGTTTATTCGCGCCCTGGGAATGATCAAAGGTGCCGCCGCTGAAGTCAATCTGGGACTTGGGCTGATGGAAGCCGACATGACCGAGGCGATTCGGAGCGCCGCTCAAGAAGTCGCTGACGGTCAACACGATGGACACTTTCCGCTTGATATCTTCCAGACCGGTTCTGGCACCAGCACCAACATGAATACCAATGAAGTGATCGCCACGCTGGCCACCCAGCGACTTGGACGCAAAGTCCACCCCAATGATCACATCAATATGGGCCAGAGCAGCAACGACACCATCCCAACGGCAATTCACCTCAGCGCCTATCTGGAAGTGGCCGAAGCACTGCTTCCAGCACTTCGTCATCTCAAGCACACACTCGATGAAAAAGCCGCCCAGGTTGACCACGTCGTCACCACTGGCCGCACCCACCTGATGGACGCCATGCCCATCCGACTCAGCCAGGAACTTTCAGGCTGGAGCACCCAGATTGCCTATGGCATCGAACGGGTTGAAGCCGCTCTGCCTCGGCTTGCAAAACTTGCCCAGGGTGGAACCGCCGTCGGAACTGGTATCAACGCCCATCCTGAATTTGGAGCCAGATTTGCAGCGAAACTGTCTGAAATGACTGGATTACCGTTTGTTACCAGTCCAAACTATTTTGAATCGCTCAGCAGTCAGGATGCCGCCTGTGAACTGAGCGGTCAGCTCAAAACCGTCGCCGCCAGCCTCACCAAAATTGCCAACGATTTGCGCTGGATGAATAGCGGTCCCCAAGCCGGGCTGGCTGAAATTGCCCTGCCAGCGCTCCAGCCAGGCAGCAGTATTATGCCTGGCAAGGTCAATCCGGTTATTCCCGAAGCGGTTGCCATGGTCTGTGCTCAGGTGATTGGCAACGACGTCACTATCACGATGGGCGCTCAGTCAGGAAATTTCCAGTTAAACGTCATGTTGCCGGTGATTGCGTATAACCTGTTGCAAAGTGTGACATTGCTTGCCAATGTGAGCCGACTGCTGGCTGATCGGGCCATTGCTGGATTTACCGTCAATGAAAGCCATATCGGAGATCTCGTTGATCGCAACCCGATTATGGTGACGGCACTCAACCCGGTCATTGGGTATGAACTCGGTGCCAAAATTGCCAAGCAATCGTATGCCCAAAACCGCAAGGTCAAAGAGGTTGCCGCTGAAATGACAGACCTGACTCCGGAACATCTCGACCGCTTACTCGACCCACGGCAATTGACTGAAGGTGGTATCAATGAATGAAGAATGAAGAATGAAGAATGAAGAATGAAGAATGAAGAATGAAGAAT
>DAOQNB010000323.1:0-6710 GCA_035335845.1 Acidobacteriota bacterium
GGCCTTTGACACATTTCAGGTCCATATCGGCACTGATGGAGGCGACCGCCATATTGCCGCCGATGTTTTGGGCAACCACATCGCCACTCACATTCGAGAGCGCCACGTTCCCGGAAATATCCCTGAGACTGGCGTCACCGTGACCACTTTTGAGTTCGCAATTGCCTTCAACTTTGGAAACAACCAGATCACCTGAACCCGTGGCAATGGAAGCCGAGCCGTGAACATCCTGCACCACGACATCTCCGCCGCCAGTTCGGACTTCGAGGTCTCCGGTATTGGATGTGGTGACTTCGCCGCCGCCAGTGATTAAAGAAACGGCGCCTGAAACATCCGAGACTTGCAGTTCACCGCCGCCCGTTCTGATTTCAACCGTGCCGGTTACTTTTTGAACCGTGACTTCGCCACCACCAGTGGCTGCCACCAGCGAGCCAACATTGACCAGTTTAATTTCACCGCCACCAGCTCTGATGGCTGTCTGGCCAGTGATATCCAAAACCGAAATTTCACCTGCCTGGGATTCAATCGTGAGATTGGCCGACGAAGGGATTTTGACTTCGAGTGAAATTGCCCGTTTTTTCCTGCGGGGGCCATCAACCTCAGTTGAAATCAACAGGTCCTGTGCCTCTTGCATCACTTTGACTTCGGCTGGCTCGCCATCATCATTTTTGGCTTCGATGGTCACCGTATCACCAGAAACCCCAATAACCGAGAGTTCACCAAAAACCTGGCGGATCGTGACTTTTCCCCCAGCCGGTAGTTTGTGTGTCGTCGGTTGATCTTGCTGGACGGTTGCGGCTTCAACCGAATTCCAGGACAGCATGGTGGCGCTGTCAATGGCGAAGATCATCAGAAACAGTGCGATAAAGTTGCGTCTCCTCATAATATTTCACAGTCCTTTTTTGTTGTGTCGCTTCAGATTCAGTCAGGTTCACGGTCTTTTTTAGGGTTCAGGGTTCAGGGGGTTCAGGGTTCAGGGTTCAGGGTTCAGGGTTCAGGGTTCAGGGTTCAGGGTTCAGGGTTTTCGAATTTTTGTCCTTTTCGTCCTTTTCGTCCCTTTTGTCTTTTAAACCCTGAACCCTGAACCCTGTTTCATTTTAGGGTCTCAATTCAACCGGTTTTTTGGTCGGAGTGGCTGGCGATGCCACACTGGCCATTTCCTGGAGCACTTCGACTTTCTTGGCATAGGCCGTCAGCAAATATTGGGCGGCAACCGGATCATTTGGATTCATTTTGACGGCCAGTTTGGTGTCGGCAATCGTGTGGTCAATGGCTTCAAGGGTGCTGTCGAGTCGAGCCACAAGGAGCGGATCCATCGTGGTTCGGCGTTTCTTGACATCACGTGTTAGCACCGTAATCGCGGCCCGGTATTTTGATTCAGCATCTCGAATCAACTCCTGAACGCTTGGCTCCCGTTTGGCAGGTGCGGCTGGCGGCGGAGGCGCTGGTTTGACCGGGCGAGGTGGTGCGGGCTGTATCACGGCGGCAGTGGCTTCAGGTTTTGGAGTTGAAGCGATGACAACCTCATCGTGGGTTGAACTTCCAGGGCCAATGTTGATCCCTGGATTAACTGACGAGAATGGCCCTTCCGCCGGTTTCGGTCGCATCACCAGGACCGTTAATCCGACAGCCGCCACCACGACCACCATGGTAAATGCCGGGCTCAGTTGTGGGGTGTGAAAGTGGCGCGTGAACCAGTCTTTGATCTTTGGCCCCCAGCCCTGGGGTTCAACTGGTTTTGAGGTGCCAAAGGAACCTTCCGCTTTCAACCGGTCTTCAATCCCTTGCCAGAGGTTTGGTGTGAGTTCCAGACCAGTGTCATAGCGGGCAAAAATTGCCTGTTCCTCTTTCAATTCAGCCAGAACTTTCTGGCAGGCAGGACAGGCAGCCAGATGAACCTCGACTTTTTTGGTGTCTGATTCACCAAGCTCCCCGTCCACAAATTCTTCAAGTAAAAGCACGTAGTCATCACAGTTCATGGCGTTCTCCCAGATAAGGACGAATCCGCTTGCGCATTTCCGCTTTGGCCCGATGAAGGTCGGTTTTGATTTTTGGAATGGTAAACCCGGTGATTTCGGCAATTTCCTCATAACTATACTGATGAAATGCCTGGAGTGAAAAAATCAACCGTTTGTCTTCATCGAGGAGTGAAAGGGCGTGGTGGATGACACAATTGAGTTCTTTGGTGAGCAATTCGCCGTCGGGTCGCTGCCGTGGGTCAGACATTTGATTCAATCCGCTTTCGGCAATTTCGACATTTGATTCAGATCGAATCCGGTGGCGGACGGCTTCGCGCGACACGTTTTTGGCGATTCCAAACAGCCAGGTGGAAACTTTGGTGTCCTCGCGCATGGTGTTGAGCATGCGGTGAGCCCGAACAAAGGTCTCCTGGGTGAGTTCTTCGGCCAGTTCGTGATTGTTCACCAGATTGTGGAGAAAACTCATCACGGGCCGGGCATAGCGGTTAAAGATCAACCGAAAGGCGTCTTCGTCGCCGCGACAGGCACGCTCAAAAATGCTGCGTACACTGTCTGGCGAAGCTTGGGCTGATTCGGTTGAGGTTTTTTCCAATCTCATTGCCTCAATCATGCTGCTTCCTCATCCTTGGTTTCGGCCAGTGTGTGGCCAGACACTCGGAAAAGTTGCAGAAAAAGTTGCAAAGTGGGGAAATTTGTTCCGAAAGAATGCGAACTGAAGCTCCAAAACAGCCTGATCTGGCGGCAGGTCCAAAAACCACAAGTGGTAATCAGGGCACAATTTGGCTATTATGCGGGTTCAAGACAAATCCGCAAACTTTTGAGTCACTTCCTGCACCTTGCCCAGACGGCTGATTCCTTCGCCACGGACTCCACTCGCTGACGCACGTTTCGCCTGAGGCTTTCACCGATGTCGCCCACTTCTTGGACTCAAAACCAATTCCGTCTGTTTGGCTGCCGATTTTTGGTGCTGATGGCTCTGTTTCTTGGCGGGTGGTTATCAGTCAGCGCCTTAGACCCCAAAAAAGAACTGATTGATTACAGCCACGCTGCCTATCAGGATGACCTGCCACAAAACACGGTGCATTCCATCATTCAAACCAAAGATGGCTATTTATGGTTTGGCACCTATGAAGGCGTGGCGCGCTTTGATGGCGTCCGGTTTACCATTTTTGATGGCAGCAATACGCCACAAATTCGAAACAACAGCATCATGTCACTGGCGGAAGGCCCAGACGGAACTCTCTGGATGGCAACCAAAGGCGGCGGGCTGGTGCGCTACCAAAATCACACCTTTACCAGTTTCACGACTGAAAACGGCCTCCCGAGCAATTTTCTGATCACGGTCTGTGTTGATAAACAGGGACGGGTGTGGGTTGGCACTCAGGAAAACGGGGTTGTGGTGTATGACGGCGGGAAGTTCCAGCTTTTCAATACTCAAAATGGACTCTCCGCCAACGCCATTAACACCCTGTTTTGTGACCATCAGGGGGCCATGTGGATTGGCACCACCGGGGGCGGAATCTGCCGCTATTTCAACAATGAATTTGTTTCATTTTCACGGGAAAGCGGCCTGGCTTCGACCTTTGTCAAAGCTATTTGTGAAGATCAATCCCGGCGCGTATGGATTGGGCTTGAAGGCGGCGGCATCACGATTTTGGACAATGGCCAGTCACAAACCCTGACCACGGCTGATGGATTGCCATCTAATGTCATTCGCTCACTCTATTGTGATCGCGAAGGCAGCGTCTGGATCGGCACCGAAGATCGCGGTGTGTGCCGGTTTCAGCGCGGTCGGTTTTCGTCGCTTGGTTCAAAAGAAGGGTTGACGAGCAACATTGTGCGTTCCCTGTGTGAAGATCACGAGGGAAATATGTGGATCGGCACCAATGGCGGTGGCCTCAATGTCTTGCGGGAACAAAAGTTTACCACCTACACGACCAAACATGGGCTGTCAGCCAGCAATGTCCGGGTGGTGACCGAAGATCGCACCGGAGGCATCTGGATTGGAACCGAAGGCGGCGGAATCAATTATCTCAAAGATGGAAAATTTACGGTCTATTCAACCCGCGAAGGACTGCCTAATGATTTCATCCGGTGTGTTTTGGAAGATAGTCGGGGCGTGGTCTGGATTGGGACCAATGGCGGGGGACTGTGTAAATTTGAAAATGGCAAGTTTACGACCTACACCACCAAAGACGGGCTTGCCTATAACCGGATTTATGCCCTGTGCGAAGATCGGGCAGGGACACTGTGGGTTGGAACTATCGGCGGGGGCTTGAGTTACTACAAAAACGGCACGTTTGGCACCGTGCCCAATTTTCCATCGAAAATTGTCGAAGCCATTTTTGAGGATCACCTGGGCAATCTGTGGTTTGGCACTGACGGTTCTGGACTGGTGCGCTTTAAAGATGGAATGTATACCCGGTTTGAAAGCGCGGTTGGAATCCTCAATCAATCGGTTCATTCGTTTTATGAGGACGCGGCTGGAACGTTGTGGATGTGTACCAACGGAGGGATCAGTTGTTACCAAAACGGCGTCTTTTACAATTTCACCCGGGATGATGGCATTTTTGAAAATCAATTGTTCCAGATTCTGGAAGATGGGCACGGGAGTTTCTGGTTGAGCTGCAATCGGGGCATTTTTTCGGTCAAACGTGAAGAACTCGAAGCTTTTATGGCCGGAAAAATCCTCAAAATCAAATCCACGGTGTATGGAATTTCCGACGGGATGAAGAGCAATCAATGCAATGGCGGTTCACAACCAGCCGGGTGTCGGACACATGATGGACGCCTCTGGTTTGCCACCATTGGAGGGTTGACGGTGATTGACCCGCAAAACATCCGGACCAATTTACTTCCGCCGCCTGTCGCCATCGAAGCCCTCGACGTGGATGGAACACCGGTTGATTTGAGTCAGGCGGTTGAATTGAAGCCAGGGTCAGACCGGATTGAGTTTTCCTACGCCGGGCTGAGTTTTCTGTCACCTGGCAAGGTCAAGTTTAAAGTCTTTTTGGAAGGCTATGACCACGATTGGGTTGAAGTCAGCGCCCGGCGAAATGTCCGCTATACCAACCTTCCGCCGCGCCGATATCAATTCCTGGTGCAGGCCTGTAACAATGATGGGGTGTGGAGCGAAACCCCAGCCACGCTGAACTTTTTCCTCAAGCCCCACTGGTACCAGACCTGGTGGGCTTCTATCCTGTATTTTGTGACCGTGGCAGGTGGTTTGTATGGTGGACATCTGTATCGCTTGCGAAGGCTGCATCGCCAGAATGCCATCCTCGAAGCCAAAGTCATTGACCGGACGGCCCAGCTTGATCAGAAAAATGAAGAACTGGCCCAAACCGTGGTCGAAGTCAAAAGTGCCAAAACTGAAGTCGAACAAAAAAACAAACAACTGGACGCCAAAATCCGCGAATTGCTCGATTCACAACGTCAGGCTGATCGGATTTTTTCAGCCCTGACCGAAGCCATGCCCGGAACCGTGATTGATGAAAAATACCGGCTGGATGAAAAAATCGGGTCCGGTGGATTTGGCGCCGTGTTTCGAGCCACGCATCTGGCATTAAATCGCCAAGTAGCGGTGAAAGTCTTTCGACCAACTCCTGGAAATGACTCGGCGGATGCCATCGAGCGGTTTCGCCTCGAAGGCATTTCAGCCTCACGGATCAATCATCCTCACGTGGTCGCCATTCTGGATTCGGGCATTACCCCGGATGGTATCGCGTATCTGGTGATGGAGCTACTTAACGGGCATTCGCTGGCCCAGGAAATGAAAGAATTGAAAGTGCTGACGCTCCGGCGGTGTCTGGAAATCACAGTTCCAATCTGCGAAGCACTGGCCAAAGCCCATCAGATGGGCGTGATCCATCGTGACATCAAACCGGAAAATATTTACCTGCATCAGGCCCCAAATGGCGAAGTGGTTAAACTGGTGGATTTCGGGATTGCCAAACTGGTCGAAGACGAATTGATTTCGAGCCGCCATAAACTCACGCTGACGGGCGGAATTATCGGGACGCCAGCCTATATGGCCCCGGAACGGTTGAATAATTCAAAATATGACGGCAAATCGGATGTCTATAGCCTCGGCATTGTGGTGTATGAAATGCTCTGTGGTCGCACACCGTTTCAAAACACCGCCAACAATCTGGTTGAAATGGTGATTTTCCAACTTCAACGCAATCCTCCGAAATTGCACACGGTCAATCCGCATATCCCACTCGAAATCGAAGCCGTCGTGCATCAGGCACTGGACAAAGACCCGCAGCGGCGACCAACTCCGACTGAATTTACCGAAGCGCTGGCAAAGGCTGCCGCCAACTATCCGGAACTGCTCAAAGAAGATACGCCCTTTCCAGATATGGAAACTGACCCGCTGATGATTGTGGATATGCCGACCCAGATTACCCATCGATCAAAACTGGTGGCTGCAATGCGAGTGGCACTCAAAGAACCTGAAGCGGATGAATTGCCGACGCGACAGGTTCCGCCAGAGGAAATGGTTGAAAGCGGTGAAAATTCGATGGGGCATGGGTAAAATTGGCTAAAAATAAGATAAAGGGCATAATGGCAGTTAGACTCTTTGGTTAGTGGGAGACTTCTAGTTATGTTTAATTTGTCGTTGACTTGGAGGGGAAATGTCATTTGAAATCAGTGAACAATATATAAGTAGATGGTAGTGGTATAATCAAAACTGATCAATTCTGAATGTATGCGAGGTAGTGGATG
>DAOQNB010000324.1:0-6691 GCA_035335845.1 Acidobacteriota bacterium
CCCTTGAGTTGTTTTCCTTTTTCGTAAACACCTAACTCCGATAATGTCTAATGTCAATTGTGAGGTTATTGGCACGGCTGAGCTTTATACTTATCGATTTCTTCGGCCATCAACCGGGCAGCTTTCACTTTTGGATCTTCGGCTGGCGGTGTTGTCGCCGTAGCGGTGGCTGGCTTGGCGCCTGGTTTGGCTTTGGGGTCAGGTTCCGGCGCCGGTGGCGGTGCAGGCTGCTCGTTGATTTTGTCTTCGTAGGCAAAATTAAAGACTGGATCTAACAATTTCCGGGCATCATCCGAAAATGACTTAAACGTCGCCGCATCTGACCGCTTCTCGATAAAAGCAATCGCTTTGGCCAGATATTCGCTGGCAACCCTGGCTTTGTCCTTGGCGGTGGCTAAGGCTGTGGCCGTGTCAGGGGTGGTTTTATCCGGAATGTCGTTATACGCTTTGGCAGCGGCAGTGAAGTCAATAAATTTGATCCGGCCACGATAATAGAGCCCATAGGCATCACAATCAACTTTAATGGCTTCTTCAAACTCTCGGGTCGCGTCGTCGTATTTGGCATCTATGTAATGCATCATGGCAATCGTGCGATGCAGATCTGCGGCAATTGAATTCTTCTTTTCTTCCCACTTAATGCTTTTGTTATCAATCTTGCTTCCCTGAGCAATCAGGTCCAGGGCTTTTTGCGAATACTCAGCCCCAACCTTCAGATAGCCATTGTCATTGGATTGAATCGCAATCAGCCCGGAAGCACGTCCAAGCAGCCAGTAATAAGGAAAGTCATCCAGGCCTTCTTTGTTTTCCTTTGGCTCGGCAAACAGTTCCCTTCCATATTTGTGGGCATCAGCCATGTTCCCTTTCCCCAGGCTTTTGTTGATCAATACGCCGCGCGCACCATTCAATCGAGCATAAACAAAGGCTTTATACTGAGTCTGGGGGTATTTCCCAATAAATTCCTGAATTTTTTTGTAGCGTAATTCAGCATCTTTCTCATCAGTTGCGGCCAGCATGTCATTATATTCTTGATCCTGACTTGCGGCGGCATCGGTTGCCGTACCACTGGAACCACCAGTCGTACTGGCATTTGCCACCTGCTGCGGGACCAAAAACTGAGTTGTGCTCCCTGATGGGGCGGCGGCAAGGACAAGATTTCCGCCAACCACCAGTTGGACCAGAAATAAACTGACAAGGCAAAACAGAGACTTTTTCATAAGGGGGTTAAGCTCCTCCTAAGGCGAAATATGAAATTTTTATGACGGTGAAATGTTGGACAGGCGAATTGAGTGATGATTTTTACCTTACCAGCGATGCCTGTAAAAGCAAAGTTTGTCGAACACGCGAAAAGCCTGGAATGTGGTTGTGCACAGTGTTTTTCACGAATTTCGGATGCTGACACGCGGCCATGGGTTTGTCAACGCTTTCGGACTTCCTTCCGATTTTCGGACTGTTCGGACCTTATTTCAATGACCTGACTGGTGTTGTTGCCGGCAGCCAGCCTTCAGTCAAGCCAATCTGAAATCCAGTTGACCGACAAACCACCAGGGCTTCTTCCTCTGATTCAATCAAGTGCGGTGACCGGCAATTTCAGAAATGCATTTGGACAACCAGGAGCGGCTTGGTGTATAACGCGCATACCGATTCTCAAAAAAATCCCTTCCTCACATCATCCCGACTTTCTACCAAGAGGAGCACCCACGGCATGCCTTTGAAGCGAATTCCCTACAGCAAAGAAGACAACTATACAACTGACATCATTCGCCAACGCCAGGAACTCGTTGAAGAAGCCAACGAACTCAAGCTTCAACACCTTCCACAGTATTCCTTTGACCCTCATATCACCCAGGGCAATATTGAAAACTTTATTGGGGTGGCTCAGATTCCGATTGGGATTGCCGGCCCATTGCTCGTCAACGGTGAACAGGCACAGGGGGAATTCTACATCCCGCTGGCAACATCGGAAGGCACGCTGGTTGCCAGCTATAGTCGCGGGATGAAAGTGATTAACCTCTCAGGTGGCGCAACAGTCACGGTCACGGCTGACCAAATGCAGCGGGCGCCGGTCTTTATCTTCCGCAATGCCCGCGAAGCCAGGGATTTTGCCAATTGGATCCGAGATAACCTAGATCAGATCCGCACCGTGGCGGAAAGTACCTCGCGGATTGCCAAACTCGTCAGCATTGAGTTCTATCAGTCTAATAAATTCCTGTATACCCGATTTAATTATTCAACCGGGGATGCAGCGGGCCAGAACATGGTCGGTCGGGCCACCTATGCGGCTTCAAAATGGATGGTTGAAGCGCACGGAGGTGTCACGCGCTGGTTTTTGGAATCCAATTTTGCCACCGATAAAAAAGGCTCACAAATTAACTCGATTATGACGCGTGGAAAGCGAGTCACCGCGGAATGTACCATTCCGCCAGAGGTGCTCAAACAGGTGATGCGAACAACGCCAGAGCAACTCCACTACCACTATAGCGTCGCCAATGTGGCCGGGTTTTTGTCAGGCGTCAACAACAACGGGGCCCACTCAGCCAATGCGATTACCGCCATGTTTATCGCCACGGGCCAGGATGTCGCCAACGTCGCTGAGTCCTCAGCCGGCGTCCTGTATTGTGAGGTCACCGACAATGGTTCGCTCTATATTTCGCTCACGATTCCATCCTTGATCGTGGCAACGTTTGGCGGTGGAACAGGGTTGCCAACCCAGCAGGAATGTCTGGGCATCCTGGGATGTCAGGGGAGAGGCAAGGTGAATAAACTGGCCGAAATCATTGCAGCAGTTGCTCTGGCTGGGGAAATTTCGCTCAGTTCAGCCATCAGTTCCCACGACTGGGTATCAAGCCATGAACAATATGGCCGTAATCGGTAACCCTTTCAAACAACATGAAGTGGTGGATATTTTTAGGAACTCCCCCTTCTCATTTTTAATTGGAGTGATAAAGCAAGCGTCATGCCGAAAAAGACAAAAGCACAAAAGATGAAAGTTCACCGTCCAACCCAGGTGGCTGGAACGGCTGCGGTTTCTGTTCAAAAAAATGAACCGGGTCTGGGACATTTTTGGACTCGCCAGGATGGCCTGCGCCTGGTGCTGGTTGCCGAGTCAGAGACTGAGAGTGAGTCGGTCAATGCAAGCTTACTGTGTATTGATGAGTTTGGAACTGGCTTATTTAAGTTTCAAACCGCCACGTTTGACAGTCCTGCCGAGGTTGCCGCGTTGATGGCCAGTGGTCCGTTTAAATGGATCCGTGGGGATGCCGACCAGACTCGAAAGAACCTTGGGGTTGGGCTCCGCATTCTGGAAGCAATCGGCAAAGAAGCGCCGGAAGGAGTGGCTGAATTCAAGGAACACCTTGGGCCAGGGTCACGCCTCTCACTACCGCCCAGCATTTATGCCTGCCCGGTGTGTGATGCGGCACTCCCGCCCGAAATCGTTGATGCCATCAAAGAAGTGGCCAAAAACGGGGGCGATAGCTACATGGCCTGTCAGCGATGCACCGCTCGTCGCCAGCTTGGCGCCAAACGGTCAAACTATGTGGTACCGGCTCACCGACGGCTCAAATCGGCGTTTCAGGATTCTGAAACATTGACGCTGACTCCCAACGGGTGGAATATCCTCGAACGTGCTATCCCGTTTGATTCACTGGAAGAAGGGGTTGGGCTGCTCCTGACCCAGGACGTGATGAAGGGCATTCTGTATGCCATCGAACGCTTTATCGCCGATGCAACGGTACCAAATCCCCAACTCAATGACAGTCATGTGGTTGCAGCCTTAGAGCACCTCAAACATGCACTGGAACAAAATCAGGAACTGAAAGCCGTTGATCCGTTTGAAGTCAATTTCGTTCTTGAAGCCCTGGATGAAGGAATGGCACTGGTGAAGCAGATTTTCCGTGAGGAAGTCGAAACCGAACCAGATCCAACCCTGTTGCTCAATGCCGTGGAAATGGTATTGGCTTCAGTTCGGCGGCGATCAGCCCGACAGCCTGATAAACGTGAGTACATTCAATTTATCTGTAACTACGTTTGATTTCCCAATCAACACACTGTTTAAATGAGGGATCCACCTGAGGAAACTCTGGCGTGGGTCCCTTGTGTTTGAGGGGTTTCGGTAGAGAGGGGAAACCCAATCCCGATCAGCGGTCTGGTTTAGAAGAAAGTTAATACGTTAAAAGGTTTTCACGAATCAACGTTTTCCCGTTCTTTGTGAAACAGTTGCGGAGAAAAGGTCCATGCGTAAAGTTTGTGTGATGTGTTCCAAAGGCGGAACTGGGAAAAGTACGACGGCAGTCAATGTCGCTGCCGGCGTGGCTGACCAGGGAAAAAAAGTATTGCTCATTGACTGTGACGCCCAGGGAAATGCGTCAGCTCACCTGGGTGCCAAGGCCGGTCCGACGATTTATGATGTCCTGATTGGTGAAGCCAGTTGGGATACAGCCAAACAAACCATTCGAACCAACCTGGATTTGATCCCGGCAACCATTTCCCTCTCTGCGGTTTCGGTCTTCTTGATGCAACAAAAAAATCCGGTCAATGTGATGCGCCGAAGGTTTGGGAACCTCGAAGGATATGACCTGGTGCTGCTTGATTGCGCACCGAGTTTTTCAACCCTGCATTCCAACGTGTTGCTGTTTGTCGAAGAAGCCTGGATTCCGGTCAGCATGGAATATTTTGCCCTGTTGGGTGTGGCTCAACTGGTCAATGAGATTTCAGCCATTGCTGAAGAACTTGAAACCACCGTTGAAATCCGGCACGTCATTCCGACATTTTTTGATAGCCGGAATCGAAAAACACTCCAGATTATGGATATGCTCAAAGAGCAATTTCCCAACCAGTTGACTGGCCCGATCCGAACTGATGTCCGGCTATCAGAAGCCCCTGGCTTTAGCCAGTCCATTTTTGAATTTGCCCCTCGGTCGCGAGGTGCCGAAGATTATCAACGCCTGATTTCGGAGGTTCTGTAAAATGGCCCGCAATACCAAAGCTCCATCGATGTCCAATCCATTTGCCCCTGACGCGACCAAAGCGGCGATTCGGGCATTGACTCAACCAATGACCCCGATCCAACCTGAGCCAGTCCAGCCTGAGCCTCCAAAAATCGTGGCACCAGAACGAAAACCTGAAGCTCAGTCGCTGTCTACGCTTGGACCACGCACCATCGTTTTGAGTGATGCCGATGTGCTCGAAGCTCAAAAATACGGATATTTGCGCGGGTGTCGGGATCTGTCAGCGGTTTTCCGCGCTGCGCTGGAAGTATTGCTCAAAGCTGATGAAGCAGGTCTGGTCGAGGTTTCATTCTCGCGAAAAACTGGCGACCGGGGTGGCCGACCAGTATATGAACATCAAGTCAACCTCAATACGCAGGACTGAGAACCAGGGCTGAAAAAACCAGGGCTTAGGGCTGAAGTCTCGCAAGCTCGGGGCTGAAGATCATGGGTTCAATACCCTGAGCTCAACGTCTTCAGCCCAGCTATCCACCACAAGGAGATTTTACCGTGTCAATTGAACCAGTTGTTGCCTTTTCAATTCGGGATCTCGCCCGCTCAGCTCGTGAAGCTTCTTTTGTCGCCGCAACACTTTCCAGTACCACCAAAAACAACTTGCTCCGGGCATTTGCCCTGGCACTTGACCAGAATCGTGAAGTGTTAACGGCAGCCAATGCCCGAGATGTGGAGCAGGCTGAACGAAATGGGATCCGTGGGGCAATGTTGGACCGGTTGCGCCTCACCGATAAAGTCATTTCGGGCATGATGACCTCACTGCAAGAAGTGGCTGACCAGACTGACCCGGTAGGTGAAATAATCGGGTTGACCCGCCGCCCAAATGGAATAATGGTTGGACGAATGCGAATCCCGCTCGGAGTCATTGGTATCATTTATGAATCACGCCCAAATGTCACTTCCGATGCAGCGGGATTGTGCTTAAAAGCTGGGAACGCCTGTATTTTACGTGGAGGGTCAGAGGCATTCCATTCCAATCAGGCAATTGGAAAGCTGTTCCAATCGGTATTGCATCAACAGGGATTACCGCCAGCACTGGTGACAATAATCCCTACGCCGGACCGAGACGTTTTGCTTGAGTTACTCACACTCGAAGATGACATTGACTTGATCATTCCTCGCGGAGGTGAGAGCCTGATTCGGTTTGTTGCCCAGCATTCGCGGATTCCGGTTATCAAACATTATCGTGGTGTCTGCCATACCTTTGTTGATGCCAGCGCCAACCCAGCCATGGCAACTGACCTGATCTGTAATGGAAAAGCGCAACGACCGGGAGTTTGCAATGCAACTGAAACTCTTCTGATCCACAAAGATGCAGTTGAAACCTGCCTCAGGCCAATGATCAGAAACCTGGTACAGCTTGGGGTTGAAATTCGAGGATGTGAGCAAACCATACTGGCACTTCAAGGGGAAACAGGGCTTGAAGACAAACTCAAAGCGGCTACCCCTGAAGACTTTGGGATGGAATTCCTTGATTTGATTCTGGCAGTCAAGATTGTGGATTCCTTTGAAAAGGCGGTTGCCCATATCCAACAGTTTGGGTCCAATCATACGGAGACGATTGTGACCGAAAACCATGCCCAGGCAATGAGATTCATCCGTGAAATTAATTCGTCAACGGTGATGGTCAATGCTTCAACCCGATTTGCTGACGGGTTTCAACTTGGCCTTGGGGCTGAGATTGGGATCAG
>DAOQNB010000325.1:0-6675 GCA_035335845.1 Acidobacteriota bacterium
GCGGCTGGCACCGGGGGGCTTCCTAATTTTTCCGGTATTTTCATTCTCGAAGGCTCACAAAATAATGAGATCGGCGGTACCAGCACCGGTCAACCCAACATTATCGCCTTTAATACTGATGATGGCGTCGAAATTGGCACGGTGGGTGAAGGCGGATTGTTCAGTAACAGCATTTTGTCAAATTCCATTTTTTCCAACGGGAATTTAGGCATTGATTTGCAGGATGATGGCCCGACTCCGAATGATTCAGGTGACAGTGATGGTGGGCCAAACTTGCTCCAAAATTTCCCAACCCTGACTTCGGCAATCTCAGACACCGGTACCACCACGATCACTGGAATGCTCGATAGCGAGCCAAATACCAGCTATCGGATTGAATTTTTCACGAATCCATCGTGTGATGGCTCTGGGTTTGGCGAAGGACAAACCTTCCGGGGATTTCTCAATGTCACCACGGGCACCGATGGCCTGGCCCCAATTTCACTGGTGGTCAATTCGGTGCTCACGGGGGTCGTCACAGCGACCGCAACCACAACGGTGGCGCCGTTTAACACCTCTGAATTTTCGCCTTGTGAACCAGTTGTCACCAACAACACCCCGCCAGTGCTTGGAAACTACAACTCAGCCACGGTTCAAGAAGGTGGTTCGATTACCGTTTCTCCGTCGGCAGCACCAACTGACGATGGAACGATTGTCTCGTTGACGGCAACCGCCCCTGGCTACACTGGCGGTATCAATGCGGATCGCCTGACCGGAAATATCGCTTTTTCAACCGCTAAACCTTCAGGTCAATATACCGTCACCGTGACCGCGATTGATAATAATGGGGTTGATACCGAAACGTCCTTTACCTTGACCGTGGTCAATGTCGCCCCAACCGTTATCGTCAACAGTCCGATTACTCGCCAGCAGGGCTCGCCCGGTTCAACTTCATTGATTGCTCAAGTCAGTGACATCGGGACGCCGGCTCAGCAACTCTCAGTTTCGGTCATCAACGTCCCTGCAGGTCTCACAATTAGTAATATCAGCAATTCAGGGGGCAATGTCTCAGCCTTTATTGAAGCGTCTTGTGCGTCAACGCCGGGTCAAAATACGGTACTGCTGCTGGTGGCAGATAACAGTCTGGTAAAGCAGACGAATCTGGTCATCAATGTCCTTCCAGGAACGGCGAATCTCGGGACATATCTGGACAATTCAGTGAATGAAGGCAGTTCGGTGACGGTGGCGCCCAATACACCACCATCAAGCCTGAAACCCAATTCGCTGGTCGTCACCGTCACCCCAAACACTTTTGCTGGACTCATCCGGTTTACACCTGAAGCCGGAACGATCAACATCACCAACGCCCGGCCCTATGGAGAATACACCGTTCAAATCTCAGCCGAGGGCACCTGTTCAGGCACCATTTCACGCAGTTTTCTTTTGACGGTTAACAATGTCGCCCCAACCATTACCCCAGCCGCACCGGTTACGATAAAACAGGGAAGCCAGCGCGCCGTTTTCCCAGTCGCCGCCGTCGGTGATTCGGGAACCGACCCTGGCGATCTGGTGGTCAGAGCTGTAAATCTGCCTGAAGGAATTCTCTTCGCCCAAATTACCAATGAAGATGGGCTGGTTACGGCTGAAATTGAAGCCGGTTGTGCCGCACCGGTTGGGACAATTCCAGTTCAGCTTGAGGTTTCAGATGGCAATTTGACCAGCACCGCCCAATTTTCAGTGAATGTGGCCGAGAATAAGGTGCCAACGCTGGGGAGCTATCAAAACGTTTTTCTGGAACAACTGACCTCGTTTACCTTTATTCCGTCAGCCGCCCCGTTTGATCCGGATGGAAACCTGACCAAAGTCGAAGTGGTGCCAACCAACCTGCCTGATGGCGGCACCATCAACATCAATTCTGGCTCTGGAGTCGTTACCGTCACGGCCATGGATGATCAAAAGCTCCTGGGTGATTATCCAATTGAAATCAGAGCAACTGACGCCTGTGGATTGGTGGCGGTGCAACGCGTCGTTTTGACAATTGAGCTTCCAGCGCCATCAAATTTGCGAGCCCTGCGGGTTGCTGCTTCACGAGTTGATTTGAGCTGGGCAGACAATAGCGCGGGTGAAGGCGGCTTTGTGATTGAACGCCGAACAGCAACCACTCCGTTTACTCTTGTTTCCACCGTTCCGGCCAATTCCCGAACCTTTAGCGATGGCCGGGTCACCGCCGGTGAAGCCTATACCTACCGCATCAAGGCCAATAAAACGGCGGGTGATTCGCTCCCATCTAATGAAGCGGCGGTTATCCTGTCAACGGTAACGCTTGACCAGTTTTATCCCGTAGCTTCAACGCCAGGAAAGACCATTACCGTCTATGGGGCTGGCTTCCAGAATGGAACCGAAGTCTTTTTCGGAGGCGACCGCCGGATTCCAGCCACTGAGGTTCTGGTGGTAAGCTCAACTCGACTGCAAGTCACGATTCCTGCGTCACAGCAGTCATCCAACATCAATGGATTTCTCACGATTGCTGTTCCAGGCGCCGCCGAAATTACAACTCAATCGTTGTCCAACACAGATGAACTGCCGCTGCCCGGTGCCCCTGTCCTGTCAGAGTTTGTATTGATTGGAGATGCGAACGGGGATGGCGCCGTCACCGCCGTTGATCTGACCACGACGTTTGCAATCTTGCTTGGCCAGATTGCCCCGCTCCCCCGTCAGGTTTTTGCCGCAGATGTCTATTCATTCAACCCGGATGGGAGCTACGGTGACGGAAAACTGGATGCCCTCGACATTACTGTTTTGCGAGCTGTCCTGTTAGGCCAAATCACCCTGTGAAGGTGAAAGGAACCCTATGTTTCGTGCTGTTCTCATGGTGTTGATTCTGGTTGGGACTGGTGTCGCTGGTTTTGCCCAAAATAAGTCCAGGCTGGACCGTGAAATTGAAGCCCTGCTCCAGGTTCACAAAAAAGACCGCCAGGCTCATTTTGAAACCGATGCCCGAAAACTGATGGAACACGCCGCCGATGACTTTATTGCGGTTTCCAATGGCACAATTCAACGGTCAACTCGTGCCGAGGTGCTCAAGACATTTGAGGCGTATTTTCAGAACGCAAAGTATTTTGAATGGGATGACCTGGAACCACCGATTGTTCGGGTCTCGAACGATGCCAGCCTGGCCTGGATGATCGTTCGAACCCGAGTTCGGCGGACCCAAAAACAGGCAGATGGGAGCGACAAAGAACGGTCTTTTGTGTATGCGGGCATTATGACCTATGAGAAAAAGAAGGGGAAATGGGTCCGTGTGGCCAATGTCTCAACCTTTGAGTGAGTTTTGAAAGAAAACAGCTCATTATTAGAGTTGTTGCGACGGGAAAAACATCACAATCTGAGTTTCTCTGAGGGTCCTATTTCCTGATGGGGTCATTGATTTTGTATTGGAATCAATCCAAGGTGGTTTATGACCTGGTACGGGTTAAAAGGCGAGAGGACCGTTTTGAGTTCTGTCGCCGATGGTGGGTCCAGTGAAATTTTCAGGATTCGCAAGGTTCGGGGATCTTCCAGAAACAGTAAATTTTTCGGTGAGCACCCGACAAAACCGGCCAATTTACTCGGAGTCTGAGCAGAAAACAACGTCTTTCCAGTTCTGGAATCCATCAGTTGAACCATACCGAAAGCCCCGCTCTCTGTCAGGGAAATGATAAGGGGGGAATGAGGGAGAAATCGAACCAGAGGGACTGTGCTTTCAGGGTTTTCAACAAAAGTGAGTAATTGTTTGGTCTCGACATCCCAGACTTCAATTGTTGAATCAAATTCTGAAGACGAAAGCACCCCTTTTCCACCTGAACTGATTGAAACAGAAGTGATATCCCCTGAGTGATAGGTACTCAGTGCCCCCGTTTGCTTCCCATTGAAATCATACATGAGGACGGTGCCCAAATTTGTCCCGATCACCATTTCGGTTTTTGAGAAACCTTGACTGAGGGCTGAGACAGTCCCCAGTTCCCGGTCCAGAGTGAACTCAGTTTGTTTGATATTAGTGGCCAGATTCCAGATTTCAACGACTGATCGGGGCGGAGATTGGTCAGAGCGGGGAACAAATCTGACCAACACCGCCTGGTTGGCTGACTCACTGAAGAAAAAATGAGTATACCAACCTGAAGTGGCCACGATCTCCCCAACCTGTTTACCTGACCGATACCACCTCACCTGTGAGGCTGATGGGAGAAACAAACGTAGCATTCGTTCCTGGACTTGTTCCCAAATCCCCCCTGCTGTTTGACCATCCTGGCTCACGCAAACCGCCCGGGGTTGGAATGTATCTGCCTGGGCAAGCATCGTACGCTCGTTGGTTTCTAGATTCATTCGGACAAAGCCCAGCCTGGTTCCCGCAGCAACCACCCATTTTCCATCCGCACTCATTTCGAGGCATTGGGCATCCTCTGGGAAATCTATCTGCTGGTCTAAATGATGAATCTGCCAGAGCCGCCCGGTGAGAGAAGCTATCCACTTTCCATCGGGGCTAAATCCTGCGAATGCCTGGTAGTATGGATTTCCAGGGATTCCATAACTTGCTTGCAATACCCCAGTTGTGGGATTCCATACCTTTAAAAATCCATCTTTCCAAGCTCCCTCTACTGTGACCAGGCAGGTATCATCCTGAGCAAAAACGGCTTGTAACACCCAATTTTGATGTTGAAGGCGAAAGAGTAATTTTCCGGTTGTCACATCCCAAATCCGTGCGCTTCGATCTTTGCTGACAGTTACCACCTGATTGCCCCGATGGTTAAATGTTCCAACCTGGGGGGATAAAACATTATCATGGAGGAAGGTCTGTAAACAGTCGCCAGTTTCCGGGTTCCAGAGTCGGGCTGTTTGATCACGACTTCCAGAAAGTAAGCGTTGGTCTGAACTATCAAAACACACTTTTAAAACAAACCCGGTGTGCCCGGTTAATGAGCGAATCTTCTGCCCGGTGTGTAAATCCCAAATCGTAATTGTCCCATCATAGGCTCCGGTCACAATCCACTTTCCATGATGACTAAAACACCCTTTTCCCAGCGGGCCACTGGTTTGAGGGAGTGTCAGGACTTTCTTTCCCGTCAATGAATCAAGGACATATGCTTGACCTGAGTCACAGGTCACCAGCAAGAGGGTTCCCTGATCGTTGAGAACTGCCCTCACTGGCTCCTTGTTTTCAGAAAAGCGCCAGATACATTTCCCTGTCGTCAGTTCCCACATTTTTATCGTGTCGGTGTTATCAGTCGAAATGAGCCGCTTTCCGTCTGGTGAAAGAATCAAGACGGCGTGATATTGATTGACGTCGGTTACCAGAGTCGCAGCATCGTCAAGGAAAACTTCTCGCACTTGCTGGCGAGTCGTGACATTCCAAAAGGTAACTTTCCCTTTATCGATTGATACCAGCTCACCAGTTTGGGTAAATCCGATGGTCCATTCGCTGGCAAGCATAAAATCGGGCTGATAGACCTCCAATATTTTTCCTGAGAGATAATTCAACACCTGAGATTTGCACCCCTGAGATTGCGCTTCTAAAAGGTAAGAGGCCGCTTTTAAATAGTGCCCTGCCACAAACTCGGTTCGAGCTTGTTGTTCAAGCAAATCACATTGAAGTTGATGACATTGAGTTTGGGGTATTGGGTCTGGCGCTTGATCAGGCGAAGAGCCAGGTGACGCGACTGTCTTTATTCCCATCAGGATAACCAAAATAATTCCCAGCCCAAGATGCTGCATAAAAGGTAATTTTTTCATGTCTGGTTCCCAAAAAGTCAATAACTGGAGTTGATCAAAGGCGATCTGAGAAATTGCCGGAGTTGCTTACGGCAAGCTACCTGAAGATCTTTGGCAAAGAGAAATCTCGTTTGGCTACGCAGTGCATACCAGAACCAAAGACTTACCCAAAGCGATTGATTACAAAGGGCTTGGCCTGGATGTGTAAATCCCAGCCAGTGAAACGGACCCAGTCCAGTTCAGGGTGTCCCACGTCGGAAAAAAGAAATCTAACTAACGGCATCGGTCGAAGTTTAATCGTCCTTCCGCTCCAGAATCTTGCCAGATGGATCCAGACGGAGTTCGATGTTCTGTTTTCCGTCTTTGAGTTCAACCTCATACCCCAACAGTGTGCCCTGACGGGTAATTTTTTCAACTTCCTCGATCTCTCCAGCCGGGTACGCTGCCTTGATGGCCTCAATCACGACTGAAGGCACCTCTTTTAAATCAATATCTTCCTGCTCTTCGAGCAACGTGATTTCGAGTTGATACACAGCTTCGATTTCCCGGTCATCGCGCTCGGCTTCAATAAAATACACTGCCCGGTTGGCTGTGGTTTCAACCTCACATTGTTTGATTTTTGCTTTTGGCCAGGCACGGGTGAACGCCTCTTTGATCGGCGTCGGGATATCCCCTCGTCCGATTTTTCGCTTTTCCTGAACACCTCCAAAACTCATGACGGGAAAAGACAGTCCTAAAATAAGGAAGGCTATCGTCAGATTGGTTCTTTTCATAAAGTCTCCTTTCGATTTCAGATGAGAAAATTTTCAGTGTGGGAATCATTGTCCCAACTGAAGACAGAGGAAAGCTGGTCTTCATCAGGAAAATTCCTCCCTTTTCATCCTATCTTCGGCGTGGATACCCGGTTCTTTAGAGCCGAGAGGAAACGCCGCTCCTTTATTGTGAGAAGTG
>DAOQNB010000326.1:0-6675 GCA_035335845.1 Acidobacteriota bacterium
TTCGAACCCGGAACCCGGAACCCGGAACCCGGAACCCGGAACCCGGAACCCGGAACCCGGCTCTTCACTCCCCCCAATCTTCCTGGACGGCGGGTGCCAGACCAACGGAAAGTGGTTCTAATGCAAGGACTTCCAGCTCAGCCCCGCAATCGCCACAGGGGATAATTTCGCCATCAAGGACATCAACTGGAACGGTTACGGGTGCGTCACATTCGATACAATTCGCCATGGTGTTCGAGCCTCCAAATCAGGGTATGGGTGGGTGGAAAAAGAAAACGCCCGCCAGACCGGTTTGTGGTCTGGCGGGCGTTTGAGGGAGCAACAACACAAAAAAACAGGCAAACGCAACTATCCAGACCTCTTGTCCGGTTTCTTCACGCGCTTGCTTTGCTTCTTCAGGTTTGTAACTTGCATGAGTTCTATTTTGAAAATGGTAGAAAATGAAGTAATGACGTGGGCATCCTAGCGGTATTACAAAAAGGTGTCAAATACTTTTTTCGGTGCCTTATCCAGAAATAAGCGAACCCGTCACCCGTGTTTTAGGCCCACAGGTTTGGTTTCGCCCTGACTGTTTGGCAACATACAGCCGTTTATCCACCAGTGTCTTTAACTCTTCGGTAAAGTCGTGAAGGAGTTCCCAGGTTTCTGGGGTGACGTCACCTTCAAGCGAGGTTGGCGGGTGCTCGCGAAGGTGAGTGATCAGGTACTGGTACTGCTTTGACTCTGAAGCCTGAGCATAGCCGCAGGAAATGGTGATGGAGCAGTCTGGGTCAATTGTGCTTTTGACCAGAACCTCCTGACCATTTAAGTCCTTGACATAGATTTTGGTGCTACGGACTTCAGATTGGATTCGCCCAATGATGGTATCAAGTTCGGCTGGGTCCACGTTAGGAAATACCACAACAAATTCTTCCCCACCAAACCGGATCACAAAATCATCCTGGGTCCGAATATTTTTTGAGAGGATTTTCGCCAGCGCTTTAATCACGACATCTCCGGCTGGATGACCCAGCGTGTCATTGACCCGCTTAAAAAAATCAATATCCAGCATGGCGACCCCAATTGGCTGGCGACCAAGCTGGCTGGCAATCACCTGATAAAATTTGGACATCCCTTTTTTGGAGTACACCCCATAGATTCCAGTCATGGCGTCCAGCAATGCCTCTTCCCGTTCCTTCACCAGCAACGTCATCAATTTTCGGTTTTCACGGCCTTGTTGCAACATCGTGATAATCCGATCCCGATTGTGAAACATCGCCTGGGCCAGCGCGCTTTCCTTGTCTGAAAGTTCCAGTTCGAGTTCTGACCGGAGCTGTGATTCACGACGGTGCCGGAGCCCCACATAAGTAAAACTGACTGAGTTGATGACACATAACAGTGCAGCCACAATCCAGATTGGTTGTTTTTGGTGAACTCTATGGCTGGCCTCCTGGGCATTGAGGGTACTGAGGCGGTCAATCTCGGTTCTGCAAATTTTGACCAGTGGCTCGAAATCGGCTTCCTGGGCTTTCCGGGTCAACCCTGATGCCTTATCCGCTGCCTGGTACACTTCAGAATGGACCTTTTGCATCAGATCAAGGGTTTTTAATTCCTTGATTCTGGTGTTGACCGCCTGGGATGATTTTTCAATCGCAGCCTGCTCTAAATCACCTAATGCGAGATAGATCTTTCCATAGACTGCGACCTGGGGTTGGTCAATGATTTGAACGATTGCGGTCCCCACCAACACCAAATTCAGAAATGCAAACAAAAAATAGCGACGCATGCCTTGACCCCAATCTGGCAATTTTTGCCCTTGTGTCTGGCCCAGCCGTGGGACTTACTGGTCGGATGTATCCAGCGGGCCGGTTTTTTGATTTCGGTTGCGGAGAAATTCTGGTGCCCGGTGTTTTCCTGAGAGGCGACCTGATTTGCGATAGGACCCACCAATAGCCGCATCTTCGTCTCGTTCGGCGGCCTTCAAAACCATGCTGTTGTAAATCAGGCTCTGCTCGACCGCATTTTTTAAAGCAGTGCCAAATGATTCTTCCAGAATCAACGTCTCGGTGTTTTCAGTACCAATCGCCAGATAATAGGCATAGGGATCATCGCTTTGAGTTCTGAGCAGCGCCTGAATTTGTTTATTTTTGGTTGGGCGCATCACTTCCTGGATCAACACCGGCAATGTCGCCTGCTGGACTCCGTTTTCATCAAGTGAATAGCGATGTTTCGGCGGCAGAATCTTCTGGGCAATAATGGCCTGCAAATGGTTGCTGATTGAAAAGAAATCATCACCAGTCATCTGAAGAAATTTCAGGAGTGCTGCCGGGGCATTGGTTGAGGAATGCATGGTGCCAATCACCAGATGCCCGGTTTTGGCCATGGCCAGCGCCTGATTGGCCATATCCTCATCGCGGATTTCACCTACCACGATGATGTCTGGATCCTGACGAAGCGCGTGTTTGGCGCCTTCGGTGTAGCTGGCAACGTCGCGACCCACATAAATCTGGCGGAACCGTGCCCGGCGATTGGTAAACCGATATTCCGGCGGATCTTCAAAGAGCGTGATATTGACTGGTAACCGGTCATTGACGGCTTCGAGCATGGCGCCCACCGTGGTTGACTTGCCTGAGCCGGTTGACCCAACCACCAGGATCAACCCACTGCTGATGGTGCCATTCATCAAATCATACACCAGTGACCCGGCGGCGGGTGAAAACCGGAGTTGTTTGAGCGTCGGCAGCACTGGCCAGATTCGCCGAAATGACAGGCATAACCCGGAGCCAAGCGGAGAAACCGGCTCTGATCGGTAGACATGCACCCGATAGCGCCCTTTGATCTCGTTGCCTTCTTCATCACAGGTCAACACATCAAATGCCACATCAAACGGCTGAAAGACCAGCATTTGAGCCGTGGAGGGGGACAGATCATACCGTTCAGGAAGCAGCGAATCTTCCGGATCATCGGGCAACAGTTCGTCTGGCTGAAGCGGGTTTGGATCTTCATATTCCAGATCCAGGTCAACTGACAAACTCCGATATTTTGACCGGATATTTCGAGTATAGGTGGCCAGTGCACGGAGGCGCTCGGTAAACGGGGTTCCACGGCAAACCAGATAGGCCAGCTCAAAGAGAACTTGTTCAGGAATGATGCGTTGCGGGACCCCCTCGATACGCCCTTCGAGATCCTCCAACTCCCGCTGGAGGTTCCGTTTATAAGGCGGGGTATCGGCCTGCAGGTGCAAGTCGCTTTCCCCACTCAAGGTCATATCCCGCAGTTCACTGATAATGTCTTTATACGTAAAAACTTGATTATCTAAAAACATGAGAATGTTTTTACCCTTTTCAGTAGCTAATGAATCCCGAAAAATGAGCCACGCGGCGGGATGGTGATTGAAATTTCAGGTAATTCCAATTGCCGGTCTCCGAAGACAAACACACTGTCTCGATAGGCATTGAGCAAGAATGATTCGATGTCAGTTGGTGAAATATCAACTTCGGGTGGAATGTGCCAAAACACCGTGTCGTGCTCAATGGCGATTTCAGATGGTCGAACTCGACACCGAAGCAACAAGTTGACAATGTTTTGGAGCGCTGCTTCTAAGACCACTTCTGGTTTGATGTAAATATGTTGAAAGAGTTCAACATCCTGTAACGCAATCGCCACCAGTGTTCCGTTTTGTCGCTGAAGGTATTCAAACTGACTGAACTGACCTGAACCAATTGGAATCCGCGGCACCAACGTCGGGTCAGTGGTATCGCCTAAAATAAAGCCCCCGATGCTATCAGCCAGCCGCGCATACTTGACGGGTGCCGGGTCAGCAAAAAGCTCCTGGGTTGGCGGTCTGGTCGCAGGCAGCGACGCACTTTCTTCAGATGGTAGTGTAAAGGCAGGCACCGAGCCGCTACTGGAGGTTGAGGGAAATTTTTCTGACGATTGACTATGAGACAACGGGAAGTAGGGCTCAGGTAACGCGACCGGCGACGGAGGAGTAATCGCCTTTTCAGGTCCCCCAGCCATTGGTTTGACCGGTTCTATTTTTCCGGTTGACTGCCTGGAAGGTGACGCTTTCCCAGAATCTATTGTGGCCGGCGATGGTCCGACTGGGATGGGTTTGACTGGCTCCATACTCCCGGTGGAATGCATTTTGATCCGGCGCTGCATCAAGGCCACGTCCAGCGCCTGTCGTTCGCGAACTGCCATGTCGCGCTGTAAACTCTCGAAATTGTCAATCAAGTTGGAGATGGCTTCAGACAATGAGCGCGGGCGGGATAAACTATATTTTCCAAGCTGCCGGATCAGTTGTTGCTGATAGATCCACAATCCTAGCCCAAAAATGGTCACAAGGCTCCAAAAACAGCCACTCATCAGCCGTAACCGGTGCTGCATGGCTGATTTTGCCTGTGTTTGCATCGCAACCGCCTCTTGTTCACAGGCAGCCAGTAATGGTTCAACCGCCGGCACGGGGAAGTCAGTGGCCGGAGTCCTGGCGTTTTTTTCCGTTTGCAATTTGTCACGTTTTTCCACTAACGCTGACAATGCCGCCCAGGTTTTTGGGTACTGTGAAGTGTCAGGGTCAGCCTCAGCTAAATGCTTTCGGAACGTGTCTAACCTGGAGGAGAACTCAGTCTGCGGAGCGATTGCCAGCCGGGCAGCCGAAGCAACCACCTGAGTATGGATTTCAACTGGTGTCGGGGTTGTGACCCCATACCAGGTGAAGAATACTCCGATTCCCAACACAATAATGATGAGAGCTTTCAGAAATAACTGCACAGGCGCAGGGCTCCTTCAGACGGTTAAGCACAAACGGAGCTACATCTTGGCAGGATGCAGGCTGACTTTTTATACCTGGATAAATAAAGTTGTTAAGGAAATCAAGGCAACTGAACAATGATGAGAAATGTTAGCTGATCAATGAGCCAGCAGATAATAAAAAGGTTCACCGGATTTTGCAATTTTTCAAATGAATCAGTTCAATAAAAGTGTGATCAGGCTCCAGTTCTCTTTGCCCCTGAATTGAAAATTTCGCGCATATTGTGCGGGGTGACCACGTGGGGCAACACAAAACAGCCAGCTCCCTGTGGTTGAAAATGACGCACAATCCCAAAGGCATCTTTGGGTGACATAATCACTCTCGCTGGAAGGTGAGCCAGCAACCGATGTGGCTCAGCTTTTGGGTAGAAATCGAATCTTTCAAAAAACTGGCAGACCATCTGGAAGATTTCCGGGGTGGGAAAAGATTCTATCTCCAGTGCACACATCGCAGCTTCTTCGGTAAAGCTTCGGTAGGCATCAATGACAAGGCTTTGTAGATCAGGAAATTGCGGTTTAGATTTTGGAAGATCATAGATCTCTGAAGCAAGGTCAGCCGAAAAAAAATAACAATCTTCTTGAGATACAAGCCCGCAAAAATATCCGCCAAGGGATGAATCATCACCAATTTCAAACCAAACCGGATAAGTGTTTGTGATGAGATGTTTTTTGAAATAGTATATCGGGTAAATATTTGCAAACGGGATAGATAACCCATCTGAAAAGGCATAAAAGCTCCGCATTCCCAGGGGTAAAAAGCGCAGGTCATTGGTTTGCGGAGTGATCTCAACCATGAGCCGGGTTTCGCGATAAATTTGATCCACCAGTTCCTGCATCGTTTGAACCATCGTGCCTCACTTCCGCCCAGGTATCGGTTCCAGGTTATTGGCTTCAAAGGCTTTTTCAAGTGCCATTCTGGTTGCGACCTTAAATGAGAAAAAATTGCTGTCTACCTCGTGATACCGGCCAAATATCACAGCGACATCAAACATCAGAGCTACTTTTTCAGTTTCTATGTAATTACGCTGATATGTTTCAATGGCTTCTTTCACGGCTGGTTGAAACTCAGGTGGGATTTGATCCCCGGTGACATACCACCGTAACTGGCAGTTCTGATCATTCGAAACGGGAGAAATTTCAAGCGAAAGTACGGCAAACCGCGACGGGCACGAGCTTTGTTTCATGTATCGGGCGGCACCAACTGTTTTCCAACGAACCGTTGCACAGGGGAACTCCCCATCATTGGCAAAATCGAGCACTTGAATGACTTTGGGTTGAGGAGCGGGGATATAGCCGGTTGAGATGGCCCAGTCTTTCAGCTGATCGGCCAGATACACAGAAAAATCCCGACAGAAGGTGCGTTTCGCTTCAGCCTGATTTACCAATTCAACCACTTCAGGAGTGGTCACATCCTCTCGCTTGAGGAGTGCCAGCCAGTTGGTCACAATCTGGTAGACAGTCTTTTCCTTCTCGCCCCGAGATTGGAGCGAAACATAATCGCGTGCCATCTTTTCAACCAGATTGAACCAGCCTGTCATGGTGTGTGCTCTATCAGAATGGGGATGGTGAGTTTGAGACTAGGCAGGGCGCTGTTTTCCGATACAATACCCCAAATCCCAACCCCTCCCCCCAAACCCTAACTATGTCTGAAAACATTTGCATTCGCGGCACCAACTGGGTGGGCGACAGCATCATCACCATTCCCGCGCTGCGTGAACTCCGGCGTATTTTTCCACAGGCACGCCTGACGCTGGTTGCCCGCCCCTGGGTCAGTGGCATTTTTGAAGGCACCGGGTTGGTTGACGACCTGTTGACCTATGACAGCCGGAGCGAATCGTTTTGGACCTGCGTTCAAAAGATCAAATCCCGAAAATTTGACCGGGC
>DAOQNB010000327.1:0-6674 GCA_035335845.1 Acidobacteriota bacterium
TTATTTGATACATATTTGCTTTTTGCTTGTGGGTCGAGCCTTCAGAGAATCTGTTATTCTTGATGATTTGCACCTCCAAAGCCTTGCACTTCAGGATTTTTGCTTGACCTATTCCAGAAGTCAGAAGAGAAAGAAATTCGATTCCTGGTGGAGAAAAATCCCAGGCGCCCTTATACAAAAATTACAACCACTCAAGCCAACCTTTAAAGATGGAAATTATGAAATTCGATTTTTTAGATACCAACAAAAGAAAGTTCTTGAAGAATCAATCACGATGAATCGCTCAGGAATGATTTCAACTCATAAATCAACTCTGATTTACCCTCAAAAAGACAAGCTCCCCCAGGATTAACCCGCAGCTTGTAGACTGAATGGACCTTCATGCTATGTCATTTCAAATTTTTGCTCAACGGCCAGCCCAGAGATGCGACATTTGCCATCAGTCAGATTGTTTTGACCCGATTACCAGTCAATGTAGCCGCTGTCAGCCGGTAGTTGAACAAAGGCTAACGTCAAAAGTTACCGTGCGCACTGGCCAAAGACCGGCCTCCATTCCCTTACTTCTTCAATCCGACTGGTTTTTTCAGCCTTATTTTCCCAAGTCATCTGCGAATCAAAATCCAACTCCGGCACCTGGGCTGCCGTGGTGGAAAGTTGTGCTTCCAGGACTCACCACGTTTGAAAAGCTCGCGTTTTACCTGCTGATCCTGGCACTGTTTCCCGCCTGGCTGGTGCAACAGCGCGTGCAAAATGCAATCACTGCCCGCTTTGTACTTGGGCACGTAGTGACAATGCAAGACACAGCCTGCGACCTGATTACTTTTGATAACTATACTGACAACCATCTGTACTACCCGGTCATTCAGATCCAGGGATGCAGGCATGTCAACGAGACTCCGGCAGAAGAAATCAACCGCAAAGTGGGGATTTACAATGGCTATCGGTTGATTTGGAAAGCCCGCAAAAAAACCGATTCCGAACCTTCCAGTTTTACTGCCGTCATGGTGCCGCTGGTTCAAACCGGGATGTTCCGAACCGGAGATGACTGCTTTTATATTGATGAATCTGGAGTTATGAGACATTCAGGAAGTGCAACGGTTATTCCAAACCGGTGGAGCCCGGTGTATGAGCGAGACTTCAGCCAGTTTGGCTCGTGGTTTTATCCTGTCCGATACTAACTTTTTGATGAAATTCAGGCTTCCCAGTTTGTGTATGTCCTTCGTACTTCGACTTGCCGATCATTCAGATGTGTCTGCCCTCCAGGAATTGATCCCGCTTTCGGTTCGTGAACTCAGCCGGGAGGTCTACACCACTGATCAAATTGAAAGCGCCATCGTCCACATTTTTGGCGTTGATACCCAACTCATTGATGATCAGACCTATTTTGTGGTGGAAGCCAGCGGCGTGATGGTCGGGTGTGGTGGTTGGAGCAAACGCAAGACGCTCTTTGGTGGAGACCAGACCAAAGCCACTACGGTTGATTCCCTGCTTGATCCAGCCATTGATGCCGCCCGGATTCGGGCATTTTTTGTTCATCCAGATTGGAAACGTCAGGGTATTGGTCGCCTGATTATCACTGCCTGTGAATCAGCCGCCATTCAGGCCGGATTTCGACGCTTTGAACTGGTGGCAACGCTTCCTGGTGAGCCACTCTATGTGGCGATGGGGTATTGTGTTACCAATCGGTTTGAGATTCCAATGCCCGATGGCAATTCCCTGCCAGCTTCACGCATGATCAAAGAATTATAGGCACTCTATGACTCAAATCTTGATTGAAGGCTACACCAGCGACGAAGTTTTTCATTTTCCACTGCCTGAGCTTGAAGCGCTGATTTTTACTGGCGAGCCAATCGAATTGAAGATTGGATCGGCCAAAATCCTGGCTCAATTTCAGAAAACTGAGTGCACATTGACGCTTGAACTCGCCCAGATTGATGGTGGAGGCGAAGGCGTCCTGTTGACACTCGCCCTCCTGGTTGAAAAATATGCACAACTGACAAGCCTGACGGAAATACACTGGATCGTCCATGCCGTTCATTGTGTCAAACCAAATCTAAAACTCCGGCGGATGCTCATTCGGAAAGGGTTTCAACTCAAAGAATTGGACGGGGTTGGGTTGGTCTATTTTCGAAATCAAATGTTATACCAGTTTGTAGTCAGTAGCCCGTAGTCAGTAGTTCACTAAGTCTATTTGAATGAATCACTTGACCATTCTCTAATCCGAGGCTTTTGTTCCAAAATGGTATTAGATTTCCATGGAAAAAACTGAACCGCCCAAAAAACCAAAGCTGAAAGCCGATGCGATGCCAGCCGCACCCTGGCCGCCGGCACCAAAGTACTATTCTGGCGGCTTTGAAGCCACACCTCATCCAACCGCAGGCGTCATCACCTGGAACATCAACACCACGTGCAACTATCGCTGTAGCTATTGCACACAACGGTTTCTGGATAATCGCGCTCGCTGGGCGCGAGACACCCAGGCTTTTTTGGAAGGCTTTGGGCGATTGCCCGGACAATGGGAAGTCAAACTTTCTGGAGGTGAACCCTTTTTGCATCCGACGCTGTTGGAAATTGTGGCTGGGCTGGAACGCCTGGGCCATCTGGTCAGCGTGGTAACCAATTTTTCAGCGACGGATGAAAAACTTCTGGCATTTCTGCACGTTACTGGAAAAGCGTTACGGGTATTTTCGGCCAGCCTGCATCTTGAATATGTCTCTGATCAGGCGTTCCTGGTTCAATTTACAGAAAAAGCCAGACTGGTTCAGGATCGGTTGCCTGAATGTGCATCCTTGAACATCACCTGTGTCGCCACCCGTGACAACCTGTCAAAACTGGCTGAACTGGCCGGATGGTTCGCCAGCCAGGATCTTCGGTTTAAAATTCAACCTGAAAAACAAAACCGGGATGTGATTGAGTACACCCCGGCAGAGCAACAGCATCTGGTTCAGCTTGGAGGACATAACGGGCTTGGAAAAATCGCCTGGTCGTTTCAAGGCCGCCCGTGCTGGGCCGGAGCGTATTCTTTCACACTGGATGATCTCGGCAATGCCTGGCGCTGTTATCCCGCCCGTCGGTTTCGTGCCCAGTATCTTGGGAATTTTCTGACACCTGCATTTGTCCTTGCTGAGGGACCATCTCCCTGTTTATATGCTTATTGCAATTGCACCGTTCCAATCGAGCGGGGAATGATGCCGAAAACTGCAGGAGATATTTTTCATGGCAATGAAGTTTAAGACCTTTCGAAACATTCTGATCGGTGGAGTTCTGGTTTCTGTGGCCGGAATAGGTGCCTGTACGGTCGTTAGCTTTTACTTCATCAGCAGCCGACCAGCACCCTCAGCACCGCCACCACCTGTGGCACCAGCTACGCCACCAGCACCGCCGATTGGCCTGGCGCCTGCGGCTCCCACGTCGCCAGCACCACCGGCGATTCCGCTTGCCCCAGGTGCCCGCCGGATGGATCAATTGATTATCGAACAGCTTTCTCAACCCGTTTCTGGCGATAAAATCAAAGATGCCTTCAACCGTGAACCGTTTAAAGTCAATTTTTATCGTGATGGCAATGATCCGTACTGGTCACGGCTTAAAATTGATTACAATCGGAATGAAAAATGGGATGAAAAGTGGGATCTTGAACAAGGTCAACCCGTCAAACGCCACGTCGCCAGCCAGGATGATGAACAGTATGACCAGGAATACCGCTGGGTTGGCGGCAAATGGGAACTCAAAACAAAATAACCGGATACCATGTGGAGTGCGATGATCTGAACGAAGGTGCCCTTTCCGTGCTTATCACAGTTCACCAATTCTCACACTTGACAGTAAAACCTGTTCCGTGGAATGGTTTGACGCTTCCTTTTCCCTTCAAACATCGAACTTTCGTTTGCCCCCAAAGTGAACTGACACTCATCTTTCCTGGAGACATCTATGCTCAAAGAGTTTAAAGAATTTGCCATGCGTGGAAATGTGCTCGATATGGCCATCGGGATCATCATCGGAGGCGCGTTTGGTAAAATCGTGACCTCGTTTGTGGGCGATATTTTAATGCCACCGATTAGCAAGATTTTAGGAAATATTGATTTCTCAAATAAATTCATCAACCTTTCAGATAAACCCGCCGCCACACTGGCCGAAGCCAAGGCTGCAGGGCTGGTCACCATTAACTATGGTCTGTTTTTTAATACCGTGCTTGATTTCTTGATCGTTGCCTTTGCGATTTTTCTTCTGGTCAAACAGGTAAACCGGTTTAAGCGACAGGAAGAACCCGCACCTCCCACGACCAAAGACTGTAAGTACTGCTGCTCACCCATTCCGGTCAATGCCGTTCGGTGTCCACAATGTACGTCCCAGTTAAATGCCGCGTGAGTCAAATCATTCAAAACCTGGGCACAGCGTTCACTGTGCCCAAATCGTTTTTCCAACGGCGGAATCTGCTTTCAGCCAGGCCATAAAATGTGGAGTTGATTCAACACTCAAACATTGCCAAACCTGCCTCATGTGCTGTTATTATCCATGTTTCCATCTGCACCTGAGCGTCGGTTGCTTGTCCTCATTCATATTTTAACAAAGTGCGATTTTCATGAATCAACGGAAGCCTTTTCCCACCATTAGTCCTGAAGATTGGGCAGCAACCCCCCCGGCAGTTCGAGAGTTGCTGGACCATCTGGTTCAGATTGCAACCGAAATCGAACTGGTCCGAACCCGGGCCGCCTCACACGATGATCCTGACCTGACCCATCACGAAGTCCATGCCACGATGGGAAACCCGATTGCCAAACTGGTCGTCCTGGCACCAAACCGGGCGATGGTGTACAGTTTTCCAATCTTCAAAAAAGAAGTCTTTATTGGCCGGATTGACCGCCGAAGCGCTTCGGAACCCGACATTGATTTATCGGAATTTGACATCAAAACCCGTGTCTCCCGCCGTCATGCCCGAATTTTTTGCGAAGATAATAACTTCTATATTGAAGATTTGGGCAGCGTTAATGGAACGGTCATCAACGATTCACGCAAACTCCGCCCCAATACCCCCTATAAGCTCAACGACCAGGATGAAATCCGGGTCGGCAGCAGCATTTCGCTGATGCTTCGAACCGAACCAGCGACGGTTGAATAGTCGGGTTCCGCGCTTCCGGGTTCCGCGCTTCCGGGTTCCGGGTTCCGCGCTTCCGGGTTCCGGGTTCCGGGTTTTCGAATTTATGTCCTTTTCGTCTCTTTCGTCCTTTTTGTCTTTTTCCGGAACCCGGAACCCGGAACCCGGAACCCTTCCCTCTCAGTCCAACCCAAATTTCTGAATTCGATAGAGCAAGGTATCCCGCGTCATGTGCAAATAGCGGGCGGCGTGTGTCCGGTTTCCGTTGTGTTTGGCCAGCGCCTGACGCAGGATTTCTTTTTCCAGGGCTTCAAGATCCAATCCCGAATCCGGCAAAGAAAAGGGCAATTCGCCTGATCCGGCAGTGACCTGGAGTATTTCCTCGGGGAGATCCTGAGGCTGGATGATGTCACTGGCGGCCAGTATCCCCAGCCGTTCCACTGTGTTTTTGAGTTCCCGGACATTCCCTGGCCACGCGTACTGCTGAAAGATCCGAAAAACTTCGGATGAAAACCGAAGCGCGGTCCGACCATAGCGATTCCCAGCTTCAATCAGGAATCGGTTGGCCAGAAGCGGGATGTCTTCTTTCCGTTCTCGTAATGCAGGGAGCTTGACGGGTATCACATTGAGCCGGAAGAACAGGTCTTCGCGAAATTTTCCTTCAGCCACCATTTTGGAGAGGTCACGATTGGTGGCGGCAATCACTCTGACATCAACCCGACGCGGCTGGGTCTCGCCAAGTTTGGTAAATTCGCCTTCCTGTAAGATTCGAAGCAATTTTGGCTGGAGGAGCAGCGGCACCTCGCCAACTTCATCCAGAAAAACCGTCCCGCTATTGGCTTCTTCAAACAGCCCTCGCTGATCGGTCATCGCTCCGGTAAATGAGCCTCGTTTGTGTCCGAAAAGCGTTGACTCCATCAGATTTTCCGGAATGGTTCCGCAATCAATCGTGACAAATGACGCTTTTTTCCGGGCACTGTGTTGGTGAATCGCTTTGGCGACGAGTTCTTTGCCAGTCCCGCTTTCACCCAGGATGAGCACCGCCACTTCAGTTCGGGAAACACGTTCCAGGATGCGAAATAAGTCCTGCATTCGCTTTGAAGTACCAATGATGGCGCCAAACTGAAGCCGCTCTTCAACCAGGGCACGCAACTTGCGGTTTTCATCTTCGAGTTCGGTCACTTTACTGACCCGGTCCAGCGTGAGCCGCAATTGATCCATCTCGACGGGTTTGGTCAAAAAATCAGAAGCACCAGCTTTCATGGCATTGACCGCTGTGGCGACGTCCCCAAACGCAGTAATCAGGATGACTGGTGTATCAGGCGAAATGGCTTTGATTTTTTGCATCAGTTCGAGGCCGTTTAATTCGGGCATCGAAAAATCAGCCAGCACCAGGTCAGGGTGCTCTGAAAGAAAAAGTTCCAGCCCACGGGCACCGTTTTCGGCGGTGGAAACCTGATACCCAAATTCCTTGAGCCGAAAAGCCATCACCTGGCGAAACGACGCTTCATCATCAACAAAAAGAATGTGTTTCATAGGATTGGGGTTCCGGGTTCCGGGTTCCGGGTTCCGGGTTCCGGGT
>DAOQNB010000328.1:0-6645 GCA_035335845.1 Acidobacteriota bacterium
CCATTGAAGAATCTGGATTTATTTTCTGTGTATTCCGTGTATTCCGTGGTTTCTTATTCTGAAAACCTATATTTTGTCATCTGGTCATTTGGGGCCCGCATTCAAAATAGCCAGGATACGCTGAACCAGCGCTTTGGGGGTAAATGGTTTCTGGAGCAATTCCACCCCTTCGTCCACGACGCCATGATGAGCAATCGCATTCTCAGTATAGCCGGAAATATAGAGTACTGGCAGATTGGGCTGTTTTTCTTTCAGCCGTTTGGCCAGCACCGGGCCCTTCATTCCAGGCAGCACCACATCCGTCAGCAGAAAGTCAATCTGAAGGTGTTGGGCTTCAATGAGTTCCAGCGCTGCTTCGGCAGAACTGGCTTCATACACTCGAAACCCGGCGTCTTTGAGGATATGGCGGGTGAGGTTTCGGACCACGTCTTCGTCTTCAACCAGCAGAATGGTTGCGGTTTGGGCTGGCAGTACCGGCTGGTACTCGCGCATTTCTGGTGGCTGGTCAACCTCATGGGTGCGTGGTAGATAGATTTTAAAGGTCGTTCCAACTCCGATTTCACTATAGATCCAGATATAACCGTTACTTTGGGTAATGATGCCATAGACGGTCGGCAGCCCAAGGCCAGTGCCTCTCTCGCGAGATTTGGTGGTAAAAAAAGGTTCAAAGACGCGCGCCCTGGTTTCAGCATCCATACCGCACCCGGTATCGGAAACGGCCATCAACACATATTCCCCTGGTTGCACATTAAAATGGTGGTCCGCATAGGCTCGATCCAGAACCACATTGGCGGTTTCAATCGTCAGGCTTCCACCTTCAGGCATGGCATCGCGGGCGTTGACCACCAGGTTCATCAGAACCTGTTCAATCTGACTTTGATCCGCTTTGACTGGCCATAGATCAGGGAAGAGCCGGGTACGTAACTGGATATGTTCCCCAATCAGCCGGTGAAACATCCGCTCCATATCGGCCACCAGGACGTTGAGGTTTATCACGCTAAACTGCATGACCTGTTTTCGACTAAAGGTCAGAAGCTGGCGGGTCAACCCGGCGGCCCGATCAGCCGCCTTTGCAATCTCATTCAGATTTTTACACAGCGGGTCAGCCGGATGCAGACGCTGGAGGGTAAGCACGGTATAGCCCGTGATAGCGGTCAGCAGATTGTTAAAGTCATGGGCAATGCCCCCGGCAAGCTGCCCAACCGCCTGCATTTTTTGGGATTGCCGGAGCTGTTCTTCAATTTGTTTGACAATCGCTTCGGTTTTCCGTTTCTCGGTAATATCCCAAAAATAGACGCTGAGTCCGGTATCAACCGCATAGATTCGCAGTTCAACCCAGACATCCAGCGGCGCATAATACAGTTCCAGCATTTTGGTTTTTCTGGTTTCCAAAACCTGCACATACGCTGGCCACAACTCAGTCGCTTTGATCTCAGGAAACAATTCCAGAATTTTGTGCCCGATGACCTGATCCCGGTTCATCCGGGTAATGCGTTCAAACTCCCGATTGACATAGGTCAGCCGTAACTCAGCATCAAGGGTATAAAACCCTTCCGCAATCGTGTCGAGGGTGTGGGTCAAGCGGGTTGAGAGTTCGAGTCGTTCAGCTTCGGCCCGGGTTCGTTCGGTGATGTCCTGGATGTATCCATAGAGCCGACACACCGTTCCAGCTTGATCTCGCTCAGCTTCACCGTGTTCCAGGATGACTTTTGTCTCTCCCGTTTTTGTGAGAATGCGATAGGTATGTTCAAACGGCTTGCCCGTTTCGAGCGCCTGAGCCAGGAAGCCGGTGACGGCCTGGCGATCATCTGGATGAACCAGTGCCAGAAAGGCTTCAAACGTTGCCGGAAACGTCCGCTCATCAAGTTCAAAAATGTGGTACAGCTCTTTGGACCAGAAGAGCCGGTCTGATTTGATTTCCCGACTCCAGTTTCCCAGTTTCGCCAGACGTTGGGCTTCAGCCAGATGCCGTTCGCTCTCAATCAGGGCAATCTGACCCTGTTTGAGTTGAGTGAGGTCATAGAGCATGGACAACATGGCTGGTTGCCCATCAATTTCAATCAGTTCAACCGAAGACAGGGTGTCTTTGATTTCCCCGGTTTTGGTTCGAACCTGGGCTTCAATGTGAATCGGAGTCTGCTGCAGTTCGAGTTTGTGAAGCATTTGGTGCCGGGTTTCCGGCACAACCCACATATTGAGCCCGAGGGTTGTCTGATTGAGAACTTCTTCCAGTTCAAAGCCCAGCAGCGAGAGGATCTGGCGATTGGCGTCGAGAATGCGTCCTTCGGGATAGGTGGTGATAAAGCATCCCACCGGGTTGCTATGAAAGAATTTGGAGAACCGGGCTTCGCTTTGCTGGAGTTTGGCCTCGGCCTGCCGACGGGCAGTCACATCGGTCACCAGCACCAGTCGGGCATTTGAGCCATTAAACTCCAGTCCATGCGAGAGAATTTCGACCTCAATTTGCCGACGGTCTTTTGTCAGATGCCGCCAAACTTTTGGTATTCCAAGACCTTGAGGCAATGACGCAACTGAACTTTTGACCGCGTCAATATCTTCAGGCGGGCGAATATCCAGAATGGTCATCCGGCTAAATTCTTCCCGACTATACCCATAGACCCGGAGTGCCGACTCATTCACATCTAAAAACTTCAGGGTGTGCAGGTCATAGACCCACATCGGTTGTGGGTTATGTTGAAACAGATAGCGATACTGGACCAGCGGAATTTCCATTGACGTCGTCAGAAACCCCGTGGCCTGACGGATTACCAGCGGGAGTCGGCGCAGTGAACATTTGAGGACATAATCAAACGCCAATCCATCGGTTGCCTGCAGCGCCAGATCTTCAAAGTCCTGGCTGGTCACAATGATGACCGGCTGATGTGGGAACCAGGTTTCGAGCATGATCTGTGCCTCACGCCAGGTAAACCCTTGAAAATTCACCTCTGTCAAAATCAGGTGAACCTGCCGTGAGCGGGCGGTTTCGATGTGTTTGAGTGACTCAGCTTCGATCCACTCATAGGGTAACGAAGCCCTGGCAAACTGGGCCTTGACCAGTTCGCGGGCGGCTGGCTGCTCATCAATCAATAAAATGTTCCTGACCTTATCTTGTGATTGATACATAGGGGGGCACAACAGGTCGTGGCAGGGCAGGTAGAATTGGTTGCTTGTGTTAACTATCCGTTAGTTTCGATATTACCACTAAAGAACTCAAAGCAAAAGATTTTGTTCTGTTGTCCCTGTCCGATATCCATTCTGTTTAGGACTGAATATTTTAACCGAAGACGGTTGATTTCAGTCTCCCCAACTAAAATACCAGTTGAATTTACAGAAAAAACAGTTGAAACCGAAAGTTAGGGATATTTGTGAACGGCGTTTGCATTCAGAATTTTACCCATGGCATACCTTTCCCCTGATATGCCATTGCCTTCAGGAAATCAGCCGTCACTGAAACATCCCAATTGAGGCATGGATTTATGGAGACTCGATTTACTCCACTGACATCAACTCCCGCACTCACCATTCTGGAAACGCTCCAGGCCATTGATATTGGTTTGGGGAATTCCCCCAGACCAGTCATGGTGCTCAGATTGACCTCACTGCAGCCATTTGATTTTCGATTCCTCTATACCAATCGAGCGGTGACTGAATTGACCGGCTTTGAGCGCGAAGTCCTCGAACATCATTCACTTTCAGCCATTTTTCCGCCGCAACTCAATCAACTCCAGTTTGAAAAACTCGCTCGTACCATCAACTCTCATTTTCAAGATACCATTGATCTGATCTGTATTGCGTTGGACGGCACTGAGCATTTCGTCAAAGCCACAATTTCCCCCTGGCTCAACACGGCTGAATTGCCGTGGTATTTCACTGTCGAGTGCCAGGAAACAACCGAGTATCCAGAAGATTTCTCGTATGTGCCAGATCGGCCAGTCCCGGCGCATCGCCCTGCCCCAGCCAGACCCAGCCAGCTCAGTCTCACGGGCAAGCTCAGCCAGTTTCTGGATCAGCAACAACAATTCTGGGCCAAAATGAGCCATGAGATTCGCACCCCATTACAGACGATCATCGGGTTGTCCCACGTGCTCCAGGGGACCAAACACGGTCCACTGACCGAGCCGCAACGCAACTCAGTAAAATCAATTGAAGAGTCGGCCCAAAAGCTCTTGAGCATTGTCAATTCAATCCTCGATTTATCACGCATTGAATCTGGAAAGCTGTCAGTGAACATCCAGCCGATCAAATTGCAGGATCTGGTTGACCCTTGTGTTCGATCAATTCAGCCGGCGCTCCAGGCCCGGCGGCTTCACTGTGAGGTGGTGCATGAGGGGGCTGCCACAGCCATCCTGGGCGATTTGAAATTGCTGCGACAGAGTTTTCTGCAGTTGTTGGACAATGCCATTAAATTTTCCCCTCCAGATGGACAACTCGGGATTACCACCCGCTATCATGCCCGAAAACACAGTGTTCATCTTACTGTTTGGGATCACGGGCCTGGAATTTCGAGCAGCAGTTTTAAATTTTTATTCTGGCCGTTTACCCAAATTGATGGTAGTTTGGCAAGACACCATGATGGCGCTGGATTGGGTCTGCCTGTAACGGTGCGCCTGGTTCAGGCTCAGGGTGGGTGCACGATTTTGGAGACCAAACCTGGACAGGGGTCACGGTTTACCATTGTGTTGCCGGCGACAACCGCCAATTCATTTTCAAGACCTGACTATCACCTGGTCCTTGATGCGTTGATCCAGAATCTGACCGGTCTTGGACGTCCGGTTTTGTTTCAATCCAGCCATCAAGCCCTGGTCTCTCCGATCTTGCAACTGGCCGAAGCCCTTGAGTCCGCCGCGATTCTGACCCACACCACCGAAGATTCACTTCACTGGCTCACTCACCACCAGGCTGCCGCCCTGGTCATTGAGGCCCCGCTGGTGACGCGCGAAAAACTTGAACTGATCTCCCAGTTCCAACGGGTGCCTGGGCTGGGCCGGGTGCCGCTGGTGCTGGTCAATAGCCTTGATATCCCCGGTGACGCTGAGTTATGCGAAATGGCTGGTGTCACGCACTATATCTGCAATCCAGTTACGCTTCCTGAACTGGCAGACCTGTTGCAAACCTGCCTGCCAAAAACCAATCCCTGATTGTCTCTCCGGCAAGAACGGTTTGGGTCTTGCCGATGCTTCCAAAGATTGAGTTATGAACACACTGGCGACGTTGTTGATTGTGGACGATACCCCGAGCGTATGCCATGTTCTGGTGGATATGCTCGAATCGCCTGAATATCACATCGAGACAGCCAACGATGGGTTTGAAGGGCTGCTCAAAGCCCGTGCGCTCAAACCCGATTTGATCCTGCTCGATGTGATGATGCCCGGTATGGATGGCTTTGAAGTCTGCCAGCAACTGCGAGCGACACCCGATCTGGCCGAAGTTCCGATCTTAATGCTCACGGCCCTTGATGATCATGAATCGCGGGTCAAGGGGATTGAATCTGGCGCGGATGATTTTCTCACCAAACCAATTTCACCGGATGAACTCAATGCCCGGGTTCATACCATTGTCCGGTTGAATCGCTACCGCCGGCTGCACGCTGAACGCGCAAAATTTGATTGGGTGGTCGAACAATCCGAGGATGGCTATCTGGTGATTGACGATCAGGATCAAATTACCTATGCCAACCCCAAAGCCTGCCTGTTTCTGTCAATTGACCCAATCGGTACCCACCGGGACCCAATCTATTTTCGGCCAACAGTTCAAAAACAGTACCTGTGTCAACCGCCTGAACTCTGGGCGACCTGGCCAGTAGAAAGTCGAGGGGCAGACTCCGCCTCAGCCTCTGCGCGCTACCTGGTCCGACCTGAAACCGAATCGTCCCAGGCATTTTGGCTCCAGGTTTTGCAATTTCAGGAACCAATCCAGCAGGCTGCCCGGCAGATTCTGTGTTTGAAAGACGTGACCTCTCAAATCCTGACGATGCGGGATGTTCAGGCCTTTCACCGGTTGATCCCACATAAACTCCGCTCTCCGCTCAATTCCATGCGCCTCGGAATCGAGATGCTCGCCATGCATTCGGCGGCTCTTTTAGGAGGGGAAATTGCCGATCTGGTTGATATGGCCCTGCAAGGCATCTACCGACTGGACCAGGAAGTAACCGATGTGGTGCAGTACCTGCATGCTCCGACCCTGGCCCGTAAAGGGAAAGAAGTCCCGGTTGAAGGGGTGCTGCCCCTGATCAACCGGATCAGTGAGGAGCTTGACCTCTTGCCGCCACTGGTAAGCATTTCCCCGCACCTGCGCCCCTATCAATTACAACTTTCAGAGCCAGCGCTGGAGCGAGTGGTATTTGAACTGCTTGAAAATTCAAAAAAATTTCACCCGCGCCAGCTCCCACAAATTACGGTCGAAGCAGAGCCCGCCGGTCTGGAGCAGATCAAATTGCGCATTACTGATGATGGCGTCCACTTATCGCCGGAGCAACTAGAGCGAGTCTGGACACCTTATTATCAAGGTGAAAAATACTTTACCGGCCAGGTGGCGGGGATGGGTCTGGGGTTGCCAATGGTGGCCATGTTGATTTGGGCGGCAGGCGGCAGTTGTGTCTTGCGAAACCGGCCAGACCAGCCCGGCATCCAGGTTGAATTAGTGTTC
>DAOQNB010000329.1:0-6637 GCA_035335845.1 Acidobacteriota bacterium
AGCCTTCGAGAATGAAAATACCGGAAAAATTAGGAAGCCCCCCGGTGCCAGCCGCATTGGTTCCAATTTTATTTCCATAAACGTCCGTCTGCGAGCTGTTGTCAATGCGGATCCCAAGCCCGGTGTTGCCTGAAATGATGTTTCCGGCACCTGAAGCTGTCCCACCAATCAGGGTGTTGGTTGAGAGAAAGACGCCGATTCCCAGGTCACCATTCCCCAGAGCCGTGGTTCCAGTGCTGCTGATCCCTATGTAATTTCCAGAAATAACATTTGAGTTTGTTCCAGACAGTCGGACCCCGGAGCCGGCATTCCCCGAGATGACATTTCGTTCTCCAGCCGAAATACCTCCAATGGTATTTGCGTTAGCCGCACTGATTTCAATACCATTGTCCTGGTTTCCTATCGTGGTTGTTCCGGCGGCATTGACACCAATATTGTTGCCAACAACCAGGTTTCCTGTGGCTCCGGCGTCCAGCAAAATTCCGTTTCCAGTATTGTCACCGATCACATTTTTCACACCCGAATTTGAGCCGCCGACCAGAGTGTCGAAACACCCTTCAAGATGAATTCCCTGGCTGGCATTCCCCAATGGGGTTGTCCCTCCGGCGCCAATGCCAATGCCATTCCCTTGAATGATGTTTCCAATTGTCTGCGAGCCAACCAGATAAATGCCGTCTCCGCCGTTGGCTGAAATAATATTTCCCAGACCTGAACTCGCATCTCCCCCAATCTGGTTGGTATTGCTGGTTTCAATTCGAATCCCATCAGCGGTGTTCCCGAGTGCCGCGTTTCCAGTTGAGGTGACCCCAATGTAATTCCCCTGAATTTGATTACCCGCAGGGCTAAGCTGGATTGTAATGCCGACCCCGGTATTGCCAGATATCACGTTGCGAGTTGCGGCTGTATCGCCGCCAATGGTATGGCCATCGGTATCGAAAATGAAGACCCCGCCCATCTGATTACCGACGGCGGCGGTACCATTGATATTGGGACCGACATAGTTTCCCTGAATCATGGTGTTGGTTACAGACGGATCCTGGATATAAATGCCATATCCACCATTGCCCGAGATCACATTTCTGTCGCCAGCGGTGGTGCCTCCAATTTGAGTTCCATCAGTATCAACCGTGATTGAGACGCCGCTTGACTGGTTTCCCAAGGCGGACAGGCCGTTGGCGGTGGTGCCAATTAAATTTCCTCGAATGGTGTTGCTACTATTGATGGCCGGGGACGCTTCACCTGGCGCTTTGAATACGACTCCCTTGAAATTCCCTGAAATTACATTGCCGGGTGGTGCTCCTGGGGTGGATGTATTACCGCCAATCTGGTTATCAGAGGAATATTCAATGACGACTCCTCCATTTGAAAACCCACTCACTGTAAAAGAAGTGGTCCCGGTAATATCGGTGCCAATGTAATTTCCCTGAACCAGGTTACTGGCCGCGGTTCCATCACCCGCGAAAAAAATCCCGGAGTCATTATTTCCCGAGATAATGTTGCGGGCCTGAACCACCGACCCGCCGATGGTGGATTCGGCGGCATCTTGCTGAAAAACCCCGGAAAACGTGTTTGGAATTGGATTGGTACCAGCGCTGTCCAGTCCAATAATTGAATTTTGGACGGTGGTACCACTGACATCGCCAAGAACGGCAATTCCATCAATGTTATTTCCAGAGATGACGTTCCGGGTAAGAGTTGCAGTTCCGCCAATGGTGACCCCACTGGTGCTCAGAGGATTAAAGTTTCCTTTCCGGTTCGGCCTGCTCAGTTTGGATCTGGTATGAGGATTTATCTGAGCTGATGTTTGTGGCCGTCCTTCCCCAGAAAAGGCAGAAACCATAATGCCAGACCCACCATTGCCTAAGTCTGAAAGCCCATCGTTGGAAGTCCCAATCAAACATTGTTGAATCATCGCGCCCAGGGCTTCGTCAATCGAAATTCCGTCTGATGAATTTGAAGAAATATGATTTGAGGCCCCGGTCACTGAGCCTCCGATTTGGGTGTTCATCGTTGGGCCAAGCTTGAGTAAGATGCCATTCGCTGCATTGGCCAGCGGGCCCGTTCCTCCGGCGGTCACTCCGATTCGATTTCCCTGGATAATATTTCCATCCGTCCCTGATCCATCTAAACAAATCCCGGTAAATGAATTTCCGGAACACAGATTCCCGTCACCCGTCGCCGTTCCCCCAATTGTGTTGTTGGCTGAACTCTGGGTAATCTCAATACCGTTGTGATTTGGCCGGGCACTGGTGCCCGTTTCATCCGTGCCAGTCTTGCATCCCCGCACGATGTTATTGCCGTTGATCCGTAATTTGATGCCCGCCATTGGAAAGTCATTGATGACCAGGTCGGTAATAGTGCAGTTTCCAGATGAAATTTCGAGCCCGCTCCCAAACTGCATCGGCGAGCCACTGATCATGATGGTTTGACCCGTAACTGTTCCTCCATCAATGGTGACGGGATTTACAATTTCAGGAAGTGAGAGCGTCCCTCCCAAATTAAACGTGATGATGCCTGGCCCAACGTTGAACTCAATCAGGTCAGCGGCTGCCGTAAAGTTGGCTTCTTCAAGGGCGGCTCGAAGCGTACAGGTACCACTTCCAGCGTCGCAAATCCCATCGCCGATATTGAGGTCGCTTGCGTCAGCGGTTGATGTGACGGTAAATGTCGCTTGCGGCAAGGTCACCAGCGTGGAAGGCCGTCGTTCCCCTTGTTGCAAAACCACCAGATCGGTCAAGGCGTCTTGATTTAACCTCAGCGGAAGCACCGCCAGCGCCTGAGACGTGGTGGGTAACGGCACTTCTTCAAATCGAGGAAGCTGACCTCCGGGCGCTTTCGTGTTGGTGCCATGCGTTGGCAGCAACAAATCAAGCGTGGCATCTTCCCCGATTATCGCCAGATCGGCATGAGGGAGGGCCGAAACTTTGACGTTGACCAGTTCTTTGGCACCGATAATTGGAGAATTTGTAATCTGGCTCTGTTTCCACACGGCTTTGGAAAATCCAGCTTTGAGTGGTTTTCGAAGTTCAAGTGGTTCAATCAATCCAACCTGATTATTTTCAAAAAGAAGCGCCAGTTCAGTTGCAGAATTTCCGATGAAATTTCCAGAAGCGAGATGTTTGATTTTCTGACCCGTCGGAATTTGATCAAGCCGGGCGGATTCAACCCTGGCTTGAGTTTCAATGTCAGTTGACAGTCTGCGGTCCCGCCCCCAAATCATCGAAACGGTATCGCCAGCCGCCACCGCCAGATCAAAGGCGCTGTCTCGATCAAATTGCCCAATGGCAAGACCTTGGACCTTGTCTGGAAAGACAAATCGCTCTGGTTCAGCCGCCATGGCGCCAAGCGGACCTTCAAACACCAGAACTTCGCTTCCAGACAGGCTGTCAACTGCCAGTGCCAGGTCCGGAAGGCCATCAGCCCGATTGATCTCACCCACCGTAAAGGCTGAAACCTTGCCCGGAAGTGCTCTGACCGGTCCGGCAATCAGGTTTCCCTGACCATCCCCAATAAAAAACAAGAGTTGATTGGTGGTTCGGCTGACCACGACCACATCGGCCTGACTGTCGCCGGTAAAATCACCAGCGCCGACAAACCGTGGGCGGTCAGGGACTGAAAACCGGATAGGTCTGGAGACAAAGGGTGAGGTTTGAAAGGGTTCCTGTTCATCCCGTCGGTGTGTTTGGAGCGAAGACAATGACCGATATTCTGGGTTCGCCAGCCAGAGGTCAATTGAGCCCGCGCCACCCAGCGTGTCAACCGTGATTAAATCTGGAACGCCATCATTGTTGAAATCAGCGCTGGCCAGGGCTTCAGGCTGCCCCGGTGATGTGTTTCGTGAGGCTTCATCCGCATCATCAGTTGTCGGGTCATCGGTGGTGAGTGTGGTGCCATTTGACAATGAGAGCCATTTGTTTTGAAGCTGGCTGGCACGGATAGTAACTCTCGACCCGGAACCTGATTTCTGAGTGGCTGAAAATGCCGCTTTTGAATAAGGAATATTCTTGAGATACAGTGTTGAAAATAAAATTGTTAAACCAATGATAAATAAAGCTCTATGGAAATTTGACCTGGACTGAAAAGAACGACGCAGCATACCAAATCCTCATCAAAAGGAATGATAAATTATGAATCACAAAACCAGTTCATAATTCATAATTCATCATTGGTTTTATTACCGAATGGTGATCGGTGCCGGGGTACTGGAAAATGGAATGATTTTGGCCCCGTCCTTGAGCGATTCGTTGAATTGAGTCGCGAACGGTGGCTCAGCCGAAACGTCAATTGAAACTGAGCCGGAAGGTGCTCCCGCAAGCACTGGAACAGAAATGGTGCAAAAGATCCCTTTTCCACCACTGATCTGAGCGTTGAACGGATTGCGACTGCTGGTGAGAATGATCCGAATCCCATTTTCAAACGGGGCCACCACCAGATCTGATGGCGCGTAAAACTCTGAAGGGATGAGCCCACCAGGGGTGGCGGTGGCCTTGGCGAGATCAAACCGGTTTGGATCAAGGGGGATATCCAGCAAGAGAGTGCCTGGCTGGTCTCCAGGTTCAGTACTTACTTCAAAGTTCACACCGGTGGAAAGCGACTCACCTGGTGACAGGGTTGATGCCCGAGGTGAAAACGTGATTTGAACCAGATTTCGTGGCACCGCCGTGGCTTCGTTTGAATTGGCTGAGGCGCCGATAGTATTTACCGCCCGGACGCGATAGGTGACCGAAATACGTTGGGTTAAATTTCGATCTGAAAAAGAAGTGGTATTGGGTTGAGTGGTACTGACCTGGACAAATGAACCGCTCTCACCAAGTTTCCGCTCAACCACAAATCCGGTTTCGTTGGAACTTGTATCCTGCCAGGTTAAGGTGACTTCGGTCGGTGAGATCACTTTGGCGACCAGATTAGCTGGTGCCGATGGGGTCCCGACTACGGTCAGGGAACCGACTGCTGAGCCGCCGCGATGTTGAACCACGACCTGGAGCGTTCCACCAAACGGGAGTGACGGGAGGGTAAATCGCAGGCGGGTTGAACTCTCAACCAAAACCGAAGCTGCCGGAATCGGGCCGACGGTGACTGAAGTTTCGGTCAGAAAATTTGTGCCCACGACCACAATTTCTGGTGGGGAAGCGGCGTTGATTTGGGTTGGTGAAATGCTGGTAATGGTCGGAGCGCTGGTGCCCACCCGGATCACCTGACCTTTGCCAGAATCCAGCACAAACGTTGAGTCCGTGCCGACCGACACTCCGACCGCCTTCTGGAACGTACCGGGTTGAGCCAGATCTGTAATCGAATTAATTTGATTATTTGCAATGGATAAGACTTTGACGGTGGCCCCGTCGGTGACATAAATATTACCGGCGGCATCCACATCCACACCCTCTGGATCATCAAACACCACGTCAGCCTGGGGAATCGTGTTGAGCCGTGTGGTCTGATCTGGACGTCCGGCATTTGACCTTCCAATGGTGCTGACTGCGCCACTTGGGAGGGCCACCAGTCGCACAACCTTGTTACCGCGATCTGTCACGGTCAAAATATTGCCTGTAATCGCAATTTCCTGCAGATTGTTAAATCGAGCGCCGGTGGCCGCACCATCAACCAGCCCTGGCTGGCCGATTCCTCCGGCCAGAACACTCATTTGGACCTGGGTTCCCAGCAATCGCGCTTGCCAGATAACACTATTTTGAGCGTCGGTAATGTATAAATTCCCGTCTGTTGCCTGGACGACTCCGCGTGGCCCCCAGCTTGTGACTCCGGCACTGGCCAAATCTGAGACTTCAATGATGGTATCAACTTGATTGGTTTGAAGATTAAACCGCCGAATGGCCTGATTGGCCGTGTCCGCCAGAAAGATTCGCTGCGTGCCCAGTCCCAGTCCGAGGGGCCCGCTAAACCTGGATGCGGTAAATGGGCCATCTGATAATCCCGGATTTCCTGGTGAGCCAGCCAGATTGGCCAGCGGCTGGCCAACCTGGGCCCCTTTAATGACGTGGTTGCGCAAATCACTGGCGAAAATCCGGCCTAAACTGGGAACAACCAGAATATCTCCGTCACCAAAGATCCCTGAATCAACCACTGAGACACCGTTGACCGAAAATGTGACGGTTCGAACCGCATCGCCCGAGGTAATTTGAATCGTGGCGGCCCCGGCAGCCAGACCTGTCACCTGTCCGGTTGCATCAACTGAAGCCTGGGTTGGATTCGCGCTTTGAAAACTCAGTGTTGAATTGGGAATCGGGCTTCCGTTGACATCCAAAACGGTTGCCTTGATGGTGACTTTGTTTTGAACATTGACCACCATCGACTCAGGTTGATCAACTCGGATTGAATTTCCGCTCCCCACGACCAGTCGAACCGCATTTGATTGATTGCCTTGAGCATCGGCTACTCGAATGTCAATTGCCCCGCTATTTTGAAAAAATGAACCCGGCGCATTTCGAACGACAATTTTACCCCGACTGACATTGATCTTGGCCGGGACTTCAGTCTGACCAAAGAGCACCACTGATTGAGTGGTAAACCCGCTGCCGCGCAGGACAATTTTGGCCGGAGTCTGATTGATAGGAGTTTGGGTTGGTTTGAGTTTGGTGATCGAAACCGATTGAGCCTGAACGTCACCTGGGGACAGGCTGAC
>DAOQNB010000330.1:0-6637 GCA_035335845.1 Acidobacteriota bacterium
ATTTCCCCCAGCCCTTAGCCCCATACCCTTAGCCCCCAATGGTATCAGTTTGCCGAACGGAGGTAACTGGCTGCCATTTCAGCCAGGGCAATGACAACCGCGTTTGGATGACCGCTGAAAATGGTTGGAATCACCGACGCATCAATCACCCGCAGGTTTTCAATGCCTCGGACGCGAAACGTAGGGTCAACCACGGCCATCGAGTCGGTTCCCGCCTTGCAGGTGCCGATTGGGTGGTAACAGGTTTCAAGGGCCGAGCGAGCAAATTCCAGCACTGCCGTGTCGCGGGTCCGGTCGGCACCAGGCCAGACTTCCTTGCCACGAAACGGGTCAAATGCTTTGGCCTGGGCCAGATGGCGGGCGATTTTGACTGCTTCGACAAAGAATTGCTGGTCTGCCGGGTCAGAAAGGTAGTTTGGCTGAAGTGAGGGTGCCATTTCCGGACTGGCTGAACGCAAACTCAATTTTCCACGACTCAAAGGACGCTGATGCACAATCGCGAAGGAAAACCCATGCCCCTTTGGATTGGAAAACCCGTGGTTCATATAAAAGGTTGGCCCAAACATATACTCAAAATCTGGACCGGGCAGGCCAGAGCGCGTTTTGAGAAAGCCTCCGCCTTCGGCAATGTTTGAGCTGAGCATGCCTTTGTGAAACAACAGGTACTGGAGCACATTTCCAATAGATTCGGCGCCAGCGAGCGAGACCGGCTTTTTGCATTCATAGGTGACGGCCAGCAACAGGTGATCCTGCAGGTTTTGACCAACGCCCGGAAGGTCAAGCACGACTGGAATGTTAAACTCCCGCAGGTGATTGGCTGGTCCAACCCCAGAAATCATCAAGGTTTGTGGAGAATTGATTGACCCGCCGCACAACAGGATTTCCCGATTGGCACGGACCTGTTCGGTCTTGCCTTGACGCAGGAATTCGACGCCGATGGCCTGGGTGCCTTCAAAGAGAACACGTTTCACCAGACAGTTGGTCCAGACCGTCAGATTCGGGCGCTTTAAAATCGGGGTCAGATATCCGGTGGCCGCGCTGCATCGCTTGCCATTTTTTTGGGTGACTTGAAAAACACCGACGCCTTCCTGACTGGCGCCGTTAAAATCAGAACTTCTGGTCATTCCGACTTCAACCCCGGCTTCAACAAAGGCTTCGGTTAACGGATTGACGGTTCGCAGGTCGGCCACATTGAGCGGGCCGCCGACGCCGTGGAATTCAGACGCGCCACGTTCCTGGTGTTCTGATTTTTTATACCAGGAAAGCATGTTGGTATAGCCCCAGCCGTTTAAGCCAAGTTGGTGCCAGTGGTCGTGGTCAACACGGTTGGCCCGGCTGTAAATCATGGCGTTGATGGCGCTTGAGCCGCCGAGGACCTTGCCTCGTGGCCAGTATAACTGACGGTTGTTTAATTCAGGCTGGGGATCAGTCAAATATGCCCAGTCAGCCGGGCTGTGAAAGATTTTTGAAAATGCGGCTGGAATATGAATTTCGCGTTGTTTATCTGGGCCACCTGCTTCAATAAGTAACACGCGCAGGGTGGAATCTTCAGTTAGACGGTGGGCCAGCACACAACCAGCGGACCCGCCTCCAACAATGATGTAATCAAACATTGAAAGCCTCGTTATGGATTTACTCTAGATGTCCTTTGGGGTGCGAACCCTGCATTGTCTAACGAAGGTCGCTTGCCGTAAAGTGTTTTTTTCTGAGAACTGAACGGCTGGTTGGAAATTGAGTGATTGAGCCTGCACCGCGGGTGGAATGATTCTCGCTGCTATGGGTGATAAATTTGAAAATTTTGTGGACGAACTGACCCGTCTCCGAAAAAAAAGTTGACTTCGCTTCAAAATTTTCTGCTATAGTCCTTCTTTCATAAATCTCTCAAAAAATCCACGACAACTGAAAACGCAAAAGTTTCGGCAAAACTGATTCAGGCTTGCCAGCAAACTCGTTAGTATCAGACTACGCTCCGCTTTGGTTGCTGCACCAAAAGCCCATTGTCTCCACGTGTTGAGAGGCCAGGGAAGTTTTCCTGTCGCCCAGGGGTTGGATATTACGTCGGAGGCGCCCTTCAACCGGGTACCAGGGGGAATTCAACAACCGTCACACCGAGACAGGTGTGGCATGAGCGAAACTTTATCTTAATTTTGAAAGGAAGAACCTATGTCTCAAGCTGCGATTCGTGAAGCCAATGCTCCATCATCGCATCACCGGAATCGACAAAATTCCTCACATCGCAATTCGGAGTATGCAGAAAACAAAGTTTCTCGGCTGCATACGGCGCGTGCGGTAGAACAATTTTTGTGCGAACAGTACCGCCTCGTGACGCAATATCGTCGAGAACGGACCGAACTGTTGCGGGAAATCCGGTATCTGAACACCGAACTCCAACTGCATAACAACCGCCAGGTCCAGGATCGAATTAATACCTTGATTGAACGATGGAAAAATTCAACCCGGTTAATTACGGTTGCCCGGCAATTGCTGTTGTATGTGTTGGAAACACGCAAACTGCCCGAACCAGAAACCGACCTGTAAGTGTGATTGACACAGCGAACGTCAGCCAGCGTTGTCTTTGTGTATAACACGACCGGGAGGCCGTTGCCGCCTGCCTCCCTTCGGTTTCTCTCACTTCCACCAAACAATCTATTGCTGGTTGCTGACCAGGCCGCCATTCCAGGGAACGTCTGGGTGCCCAAATTGAGCCGTTGAGGTGGCTCGGGGGTCACCGTGACTTACCAGTTTCAGGGGATCGTTGCCAATGCGTGTCAGTGTTGTGTGTCTGGTCGGTGTCGTGTGCTGTCTGCTCCACCTGTGGGTATCAACTCCTGCCAAAAGTCAAAAAGTAAGCCAACCGCCTGCCCGGTTCCAACCAGGAGGGGTGATCTCTGCCCTGAATAAACCGGGTGTCCACAATACACTCACCGATATCAGTCCGGACGGAACAGTGCTGTACATTACCTACTCAGCGCCTGATTTTCGTTCGACGGTGCTGGCTTCCTCACGTCTGGTGGGAGGGAACTGGTCTGTAGCACAGCCAGTTTCGTTTTCAGATCAAAAATCGGACCTTGGGGCTTCGATCAATCCGAGCCAGGACCGGATGTTTTTTACATCGCAACGACCTGTTCCAGGCAAGCAGAAGAGTGATCCCTGGAATCTCTGGGTGACCCGGTGGAAAGCAAACGCCTGGCAGGATCCCAAACCGGTTGCTAAACCAGTCAACACCGACCAGTTGGAATGTTGTGTCAGTGCCAAAGTGGCGGGCAAACTCTATTTTTCGTCCAATCGCGAAGGGTCCTGGGATATCTTTTGTGCCGAACTCAAAGGTGATTCCGTGGTTCAGGTCGTCAAAGTGGCTGGTGAGCTTAACACCCGCTTTGATGAATGGCCGAGCTATGTTGACCCACAGGAGCGATTTATGCTGCTCAGTTCAACCCGCCCCGGCGGGGCTGGCGGCGATGACCTCTATATCGCAGTCAGGGAAAACGGTGCGTGGTCGGCAGCCCGCAACCTGGGCCCGCGGGTCAACTCCCCTGGGTTTGAAGATGGTGCCAGCCTCAGCCCCGACCAAAAAACACTGTATTACTCAAGCCGGAATGCTCAGTCCCTGAGCCAAATATATCAAATTCGAGTGGCCGAGTTGCCCGGTCAATTTTCTTCGATTTTGGCTGACTGACGTTTTTTGGTGGTTGATCGGGGACGCTCTGGCACCAATGTCCCAATCTGTAAAAACGACTTGAGTTTTTGTGGTGACCCTTTGAGTACATCGGCCAGGGTATAGTTATCGAGTACACCCAGAAACGCACTGTTGGCTTTGCGCAATACACCTTTGAGGCCACAGACGCTAATAATTGGGCAGGTATTGTCAACCTCGTTAAAACATTCGACCAGGTGAAAATCGGGTTCGGTGAGCCGAACGACTTCGCCAATCGTGAATGAATCAGCCGGTCGTGCCAGTTTAATGCCACCAGTACGGCCAGGATGGTTTTCGATAAAGTTACATTTATTCAGGTGCAGAACCACCCGGACGAGGTGATTTTTTGAGATTCCATAGACGTCGCTGATTTCTTTGGTGGTTACCAGCCGGTCTGGATAGAGTGCCAGATACAACAGCACTCGAATTGAATAATCGGTTCGATAGGTCAAATGCACGATCAGAGGTCTCCTCTGAAAAAATGAATGCCTTTACGAGGGGCTACTTGGGACAAAGGCATCAGCATAAATATCGCGCAATGAGAGGCCCGCCAGAAAGAACTTTTTCCGTAATCGGTTCACAATATCCGGATCCCCACACAAAAACGCCCGCATGGCCTTTAACTGGGGAACACGGGACACCACAACCGTGTCGAGCGAGCCGGTCAAAACCGGTTGATCGTCCTGGGAATCACCGTTTAAAACCGTCGGCAGGTACTGGAACTGAGGAAACTGAGCCGCGAGTTCTCTGAGCTGGTTGACCAGATACAACCCGCTGGTGGTTAAGGCGCCGTGAAACAACCAGATCGGCCCCTGGTGGTTTTGGGTCAGGGCATCACGGGCAATACCATACAGTGGGGCCAGCCCGGTGCCGGTGCCAACCAGGAGCAATGGTTGTTCCGGGCGGTCCGGTAGATAAAAACAGGTTCCAAAAGGACCTCGAAAGGCCAGCGCTGTTCCTGGCCGGGCATCATTGAACAACCACGAACTCATTTTGCCGTTGGGAATGAGCCGGATATGAAGCTCGATCAATGATTCACCTGGCAAACTGGCAATTGAATAGCTGCGGGCCAGTCCATCGGGGCGAAGTAAGGTCAGGTATTGCCCGGACTGGTATGAAAACGGCGAACTGGAGTGGAGTAACACTTTCAGCACCGTTTCAGACAGCATTTCCTTTTCAACGATTGTTGCCTGAAAGGTGAGGTCTTCGGCACCGCAAACGGCTACATCCTCGACAGGTTTCCACTTACAGGCCATAAAATAGCCCTGGCGCTGGAGTGTATCGCGAAGCCCCGCCTGGGCCTCAGGTGAGGGCGTGCCCTGGGCGGCTTTCATCACACAGGACTGGCACACACCGGTTCGGCACGAATAGGACACGGGCTGACCTTCGCGGAGCAGGCAGTCGAGCACCGTTTCATTTGTTTCAATTGAAAATGACTGATCTTTATATGAAAGTACTGGCATAAATAAACAGAATTGTGACCGGGTGACTGGTTCAGGATAGCGGCAAGCTGGTATCAATTTCTGGAATCAAAATTTGAAATGTAAAATTACTAACCTTTGTTTTCTCAGGGATTTATAAGTGCTTTGCCGAAAATTTCCAGACATATTAACCACGGAAAACACGGAAAACACGGAAAAGAATCAAGCACTTCCCAAACCCAATATCTCAGAAAACGTATGACAAGATACTGATACCATTTTGAAATGGGATCCCCATAGTCAAGTAATTCAATAAAATAGACTTAGCAAATAACTGACGATTGAAGACAAACTGGTATAAGTTAGAGGAAATAGAATTACAATCACGCTAACGAGCCAGAAACAAACAGTTGGGCTTCGATTACAAAGTATCGAAACCCAACTGGCGGATCGCTCAGCAAGCAGAGGGATCCGGGGGCAGAAACACTTACCGCGAGAGCACATCCGCACGCGTGGATTCAGCAATCGCTGCGACCTGGTCAATCAACTCCTGCCGAACGCCAAGCTCAGCCAGGGTGGCGCCGAGATTTTCAACCACCGCGTCAAAGTGAGTGTCATTTAACCCGCGTTCAACCAGATGGGCGTGGCCTTTGCGCATATCAAGCCCCGAGTAGTTATGGGGACCGCCAAACGCCATGGTTAAGAATGCTTTTTGTTTGGCGATTTGATGATCCATATCAACCCCATCAAAAAAGTGGGAAATCCGATCATCAACTAAGACTCTTCGATAAAACATTTCAACCGCGGCATCAACCGCGCCCTGACCACCTAATTCTTCATACAGATTTGACATTGACACATACCTCAAATTTAAAAAGTAAGCAAAACAGCGGCAAATTAAAGTTGTATTTAGAATACATATTTTCTGAGCTGAGTCAATCTTCTTTTTCCGCGCCAGTCCGAGAATCAAAAGCCGCAAACAGGTTTCATTTTCAGATTTGGCCCGGCATAATGCCCCAAAACCCTCAGATCAAAGGAATCTCTCAGCCTATGACCGACTGGCTTCAACGTGAAATTATCCTGGCCCCGAAACCGCGGGGGTTCCATCTCATTACCCGTGAAATCCTCCGCCAGATCCCCGAACTCGAAACCTTTACGATTGGGCTGGTTCATATTTTTCTGTGCCATACGTCAGCGTCACTGACGATCAATGAAAATGCCTCGCCAGACGTACGGCGCGACTTCGAAAGCCATTTCAATGTCATGGTTCCGGAAAACGCGCGCTATTACCGGCATACCGACGAAGGCCCAGACGATATGCCTGCCCATTTGAAAGCTTCGATTTTGGGCAGTAGCGTGACACTCCCCCTGACGCGTGGGCGGTTCAATCTCGGCACCTGGCAGGGAATCTACCTGTGCGAACACCGCAACGACGGTGGTTCCCGCCGGCTGGTCGTCACCATTCACGGACAGATGGCCAGGTAACCAGGTCCCATACAGATGGTCATCACCAGATTTGATA
>DAOQNB010000331.1:0-6624 GCA_035335845.1 Acidobacteriota bacterium
CGGTGATGCGGTTGGGTGGATTCAAACCGCGATGTGAGCGCCAGAAGAGTTTTGTGCATAGCGGGCCCCTTCGTTGTGGAATTGTGAAGCTTGAAATTGCAGGAATTAGAAAGCGTGTGAGGCGGCATGCCCTCCAAACAAATCGGCGGTAGGAAAATGACTTGTTTGGAGTTGATCTGGAGGTAAGAACACTCAACGGGCGGGTTTATTCCGTCAAAATCGGAAAAAAGTTCAAAAAGCTGGATTGAAGCATTTCGGGCTGAAAACATCGGGGATTTACACTCACAACCCTTCATCCGACGTCTTCAGCCCGCTTTCTTTAGTTCGATGACAGTGCTTTCTTCCACGTCAAATCCCGTTGCAACACAAAAGGCTGCTGGTCTTCGGGTTCGATACAGGCGAGCGTGACCCAGCCATTGCCAAAGAGTTTCCGGAGTATCGCCTGGCGCTCAATAATTCCATCAATAAACCAGCGCGGCGCATAAACGACAGTCATCAACCGGAGTGGCTGGTGATAGGCTTCGGTATCCGTTCGGTAGATGGATTGCAATGGCAAGCCATGCATCAGGTCGCTGCCATTGCCCTGCATAATCCCGAGCTTGCCGGTGATGTTGTGGGTGATCTTGCTTCCGCTGCCAAAAGCAACATTATCCAGCGTTGAAAACAGATACTGAGTGTTGATCCATTGGGCCACCACCATCGGCGCCGTCAAAATGGTGGTTAGCGACGAACCCTGCGGATCCTGTTGCCAGTCATACGAATGCAGGAACGAACGCCCCTCAAGATTGATATGCCGGGTCAACTGCCTTGGCGCGACGATAAAGGCCGCATTCCGCGCCAACCCCCATTCAGGCCGGGTTTGAGCCCAGTCGGTGCTGCGCGTGACCGTGTGTCTGGCACTGGCCTGATCACCTCCGGTGGTTCCCATCTGGAGACACCGCCAGCGGCTGTTTACTTCTCTGGCTGACTGTAAATCCTGAGTCAACTGGTTCAATTTTTCGAGAATCACCGTGTCTGAAATCTGAGGCAGATCCAGCGTCACGTCGTCGGTGGTTGTGTTGTGTTCGGCACCAAAAAACCAGGTGGTATTTGGAATTGAGATCCCGCGTTCTGCCAGATGCGCCCGAACCCGTTGTTGATTGAGGATGGCTGCCAGGATTTTGGCATTGCCACCGCCGTGATTGCCACCACAGGCACCACAATCAAGCGCGGTTGCATAGGCATTATTTTCAGTGGTGCTGCCGTGCCCGCAAAAAACAACCAGTGGCGCAAAATTGGAGGTCAACCCCATCATCCGCAAGGCACCTTCAGCATAGGCACATTGATCGGCCAGCGGGATGCCAGTTGCGGTTTCGGTTGCATTCAGGCATGGAATAACCGGCAATCCTGGGCGGATAGATTCAATGGCTCGTTTTTTCAAACCGACAGCCTGATGCGGTGCCAGAGTGCGAAGCAACATCCACGCTCCACTCCAGAGGCCCAGTGTTTCGACCAGCGCAAACGGTGTGGTAAAGCTATATTTCAATCCCTGATAAAAGCGCTTGATCAGAGAGAGTTTTTCCTTTCCGCTCACATCCTGGCCCTGTGTCTCAGATGAGCAGGCAATGGCTTCTTTCACCGTGTGCCTGGGCGTCAACAAAACTGGACAGGAGGCATAGGTTTCGCCGGTTGTCTCATTTTGAATTTGAATCGGCAAGCCAAAGAAACCGGCAAACCCCAGTGTTTCATACTGGCCCTGAGCTTCGATAGCCCGCCGAAACGGCTCTGAACGCACATCAATACAGAAGACAAGCTGGGCATCGGCTGGAAGCTTTGCGGTTGTCCGGGTGACCAGCGGTGACTGTTGCGATAAGGCTTCGAGTAATGGAAGCCGATACTGTTTTTCAGCCGCTTCAATGTTGTTGAGTTGCGGCGACACTGATGGTGCATTGGCTTTGGCAACCTGATACCAGACCAGCAACCTGGAGGCTTGAGGCCAGAGCAAACAGGTAACGGCAAGCCGGACAGCCAGATACTCAGCCTGGCTCACGGGATGACCGTGGCTTTTTTCATTTGGATTCCACGCGGTTCGATATTTTACGTAACTTGCCCAGCCTGGCAGGGTGGTCAACAGGAGCGTCAAAAACTGTGGCTGCTGCTCGCCTGGAATTTTGAGCCAGTTGAGGCAATGTTCAATTGCCATTTCGGGTGACTCTGGCAGGTGGTTAAGCCAGGTCACTTTCTTTGAATCAGACCCATGAAGCTGGTCATCAAATAAAGCCAGGCTCCGCCACGAGCGGTACAATCCAAGGTGGCGACCCGGCATAGGCAGCGTGGCCTGACCCTCGTCAAAAAATACCTGGCACCATTTGATGGTCTGCCGATTCACGGCCTCCATCGGGGCGGGCAGCGTGGCTTGCTGAAAACGAACCGCCCCTTCGATCAATGCCTGCTCAAACGGAAGGTCTTCTAACCCCTGCAATGGGTTACAGGCAATCAGGTTTTTCAGTGGCCAGAACGGCGCCATCGCCTGCCAGGCCTGTTGAATGGCATCCTGAACCCGTGGGGGTTCAATTTTTTTGTTCAAAGCATCAGAAACAAATGACTCGGGTGCGAGAGTTTGAAAAGTAGATTGCATGATGACCTCAGACATAACGATAGGTATTGCGGTGAGTGGTAATGGTGTCAGGATGTGGCTGGCTGGCATTCAATGCTTTGACATACACCTTCAGGAACGTGCGGGGCAGGATCCTGGACTGGCACAGGGTGTGACCAAACACCATTCCCACCCAGACCAACCCCAAAGCCAGCACCCCTGTAAGATGAATGGCATTCAACGGCTGAGGCTGCATCAGGTGGAGCGGTTCAAGGACGATCTCAACCAGCCAGACGCTGCTGCCATAGAGCCCACCCATCAGACTGGTCAGTATCAACGCCAGCGGAAAGCGCTTCCAGGGGGTGGCTGGGAGAAAGGTCAGGGCAAACTGACTGCCAGCGATACAGGCCACTGCGGTTAACACCAGGGTCGTATCCATGGCCATCCAGGTCTGGTGACTGGCGAGCGCAAACCCGTAACTTCCGGCCAATCCACAGACCAGGGCCAGAAGAAAAGTCAGCGCATCGGGTGGGGCACCAGTGGGCAATCGTTTTTCCTGAGCGGCACTGCCGGATCCAAGAAACAAAAAGGCTTTAAACATCCCGTGCCAGCACAGATGCGCCACGGCTGCCGGGAAGAGTCCCAGCCCGCATTGGGCGAGCATAAAGCCCATCTGCCCCATTGTCGAACAGGCCAGCATCCGCTTGATGTTGGGTTGCATGAGCTTCCAAAATGTTCCAATGAGTGCAGTTGCTATGCCAAGGACAAACAATCCCATCAGAAGCGTTGACTGATTTATATAGAGCGGCGCAAAGCGAACCAGCAGAAAGCCGCCGCCATTGACCAGTCCGGCGTGCATGATGGCCGACACCGGTGTCGGAGAGTTCAGCGAACTGAGCAGCCAGCCATGAAAAGGCCAGATGGCTGATTGAACCATCGCCGCCAGTCCCATCAGTATCAGAGCCACCGTGACTGGCCAGGTTCCGCCAGATGAGGTTTTCACAATTGTCTGAACCGAAGTGGCGCCTGTGGTGTAAAAAAGCAATGCAAATGCCGATGAAAGCAGGATAAATCCAAACAGGAATATTCGAGCGGTGACCCAGCCTGAGGCGCGGGCGGCCTTCCACTGAGCCTTATGAACCATCAGGCACACCAGCAGCGCGTTACTGATCCCCCAGGTGAAGAGCAAGAACAACAGGTGGTCAGCCGCCGCCATGGTCATAACCGAAAACACCAGCAGCACCAGTAATCCTAAAAAGCGATGATAGTGTTGATCTCCCTGCATATATCGTCGGGCAAAGAGCCAGACGACCAGGCCGATAAACCCAACCAGTGCCATCAGTACCTGAGCCAGTGCATCAAGGTGGAAAAGGGATTCGAATGAATACCCTGACATAATGTAAGTCCTCACAGTTATTCGAAAATCTTGTTTCAGTTGCCCGAGGATATAAGGATCGCTACTATAAGGGAAACGAATAATTTTAATATCGAGAATTAGAAAAACAAATGAGCTTTGATACGATTACGCTTCAATGTTTTCTGGCTGTGGCTGAAACCGGGAGTTTTACCAGGGCTGCTGACCGGGTTGGACGTACCCAATCGGCCATCAGTCAGCAAATTGCCAAACTTGAAGAATTACTTGGCAAACCACTGATTATCCGGAGCAAAACCCTGGCACTTACCAATGAAGGCGAGATTTTTCTGGGATATGCCCGCCAGATTTTTGCGCTCCACCGGGAAGCGATGGATCGCTTTAAAGAGCCAGAGCTGGAAGGTGAAGTCCGGTTTGGGTTGCCGGAAGATTTCGCCAGCGTTTTTCTGTCAGATGTCCTGGTGGATTTTGCCCGGATTCATCCGCGGATTTTGCTCAATATTGAGTGTGACCTGACACTCAACCTGTTTGAGCGCTTCAAGCGAGGTGGGCTTGACCTGGTTCTGGTGAAAATGAACCGTCCCGAGGATTTTCCCAATGGTCTTGAGGTATGGTCGGAAAAACTCGAATGGGTCGGGGATCTCAGTCTGTTTGCTCACCCTGATCAAACCAAACCATTGCCGCTGGTGCTCTCGCCGCAACCCTGTGTGTATCGTGCCCGAGCCATTGCCGCACTAGAAGAAGCTGGGATGAAGTGGCGGCTGGTTTTTTCCAGTCCCAGCTATGCCGGGACTATTGCGGCTGTCAAAGCGGGTCTGGGCGTGACCGTTCTGCCACGGACGATGATTCCAGAGCAGTTGCATGCGCTGCCGCGTCAGGAATTTCCGGAATTGAGCGATACACACGTGTCTCTTTTGAAGCATAATGCCGGGAATGCCGTCATCAATTCTTTTGAAGAATTTGTTCTAAAGAAGTTGAGATGATGCAGGTTCAAACTGAAAATGTTGGGCGGAAGACTGGACGAAGTTCGGGCGCAGAATACGGTTTCACGCCACTCAGTTCAGTGCAAACGACTTTAACTCAACATCTTGAGCCCAAAGCTTTCACCCCAGGCCCGCAATGTCATCAGACCCTTTGCAAGCGTCCCAGTTCAGTCAGTCAGCGTTAGAGCACCTGGATGCGCTCTATGGCTTTGCCATGGCTTTGACCCGCAACCAGACTGAGGCCGAAGATCTGGTCCAGGAGACGTACCTTCGGGCTGCCCGCGCCTTTGGGCGGTTGCTCCCAGATAGCAATTTGAAAAGCTGGTTGTTTGCCATTATGCGCAATATCTGGCTCAATCAAATCCGTCACGATCAAAGCGGCCCACAGTTTGTGGAACTGGATGCTGAAGAACATTCCCGCCGTGACTGGCTTGACGCCCAACACAGCAACCCGCACGTGCGGCTGGTTCAGAAAATCGAACGCGAACAGGTGCAAACGGCCATTCGCCAACTTTCAGAGCCCCATCGTGAAGTCATCATTTTGCGTGATATCGAAGGGTTCAGTTATCAACAAATTGCCAGCATTTTGCACTGTCCGATTGGGACAGTGATGTCCCGACTTGGACGTGCCAGGGAACAACTTCGGCTCCTCCTGATGCACTCAGAAATGAAACCGTCTCTCGATGAAAGGTAACCCGGTATTTTCAGTCATGAACTCGTGTGATCGTTTTCGAGACCTCATCAACTTTTACCTTGACGAAGAACTGAGTGAACCGGAAAGCACTCAGCTCACTGAGCATTTGCGCCAGTGCACCCTGTGCGACGGGATTTTCCAAGACCAGCGGCAATTTCTGACGCAACTTCGGGCGCATCAGCCACTGTATCGCGCCGGTTCAGAGTTTCGAGCCCGAGTTGAACTGGCAATGGCTGAAATCTCAGCCCCCCACCGGGCGCCGGTATCGCTTCGGAAACGAATCCAAAAAAACATAGATGCCCAGACAGCCAGACCCTCAGCGTCCTTTTGGAACTGGAAAGAGCTGGCACTGGCGGCATCAATGGTTGTGATGACGTTGGTTGGAATCTGGGTCGGGGGATTTCGCCTGACACATCGCCTGATTCCGACGCCTTCCGAATTTGCCCGCATGGCAGTAGATACCCATCTCCGGCGGTTACGAGGACAGCTCCCGCTCGAAATTTCAACGGGGTCACCCGACCAGATTTCAGCCTGGTTTGCCGGCAAAGTCGCATTTCAATTGAAGTTACCAAATTATCAAGAGTCCTCAGGGCAGACCAGGTTGTATCAGCTTGAGGGTGCCCGTCTGGTTGGTTTTAAAAATGATTATGCGGCGTTTGTAGCCTATGAAATGCAGCACCGTCCGATCACGCTGGTGGTAACGGCCAATTCAGTGGTGCTGCCATCGGGCGGTGAAGAAATCAAATCGAAAGGCATTACCTTTCACTGTGACTCAATCAACCATCTGAAGGTCATTTCCTGGGCAGATCGGGGGCTGACCTACGCTCTGGTTTCAGACCTTGAAGAACGTGGCCAGGATTCGTGTTTTGTGTGTCATACCGGTACCAAGGACCGTGACTTCATCGAGAACTTAAAACTGGCCAAATAAACTGATAAGTACCTTGTCGAAAATTTCCAGACATTTTAACCACGGAAAACACGGAAAACACGGAAAAAAATC
>DAOQNB010000332.1:0-6624 GCA_035335845.1 Acidobacteriota bacterium
AGAAAATGACGGTAGGCAAGCGCCATCTGGCGGGCGGCTTCGTCCACCGGAACACGACCCGTTGCCGTGCCTAAGCCTGGGCAGGCCACCGTCCGAATCGGGCGGTCTGAGTTCAGATTGTGTTTGCGAACGGCCAGCAACATGGCCCACATGGCCCAATACACCTGATCCGTCAGGGAAATGGGCATTGGAACCCGCATTGTCGGAGTGTGTGCCAGAAATGGATGTTTGGGATGATCCGTCTCGATGATGACCGAAGTTCCAACCGGCTGTTCACCTAAAAATTCATCCAGAATCCGGGCATGAACCCGGTCGAGCAGTTCAACTCCAAAAAAACCAATAATCGCCAGGTCAACGCCGCCATCCATCAGGCCAAATGAATTGGCGGCACTCACCATGCAGTCAAAAACCGGCACGTCTTCAAAGCGTCCAGTGATGACTTTGACTTTGCGAAAGCCTTTGAAGTGCAGTTTGAGTGCCGTTGTAACATTTGGGTTTGGGTCAACCAGGATCAGTTTGAATGAGCGGCTGAGGTCTTTATTTTTTTGCGTCACACAGGTGGCCTACTCAGATTGGAGAATAAACCGGCTGCGGCTGCGCAGGCGTTCGACAATTTCAGCCGGAGCTTTGGCCGGAGAACCAGCCTCAAACGGCGGCTGAGGATCATATTCGATCCCAAGCTGGATCATTTGGGCGAGTTCGTCACCCAGTTCACGAGCCACCAGCGTGAGCGCCATATCAATTCCGGCTGAAACCCCGGCGGCAGTGATGATTTTGCCCTGGATGACAACCCGGTCAGTTGATGGTTCAGCACCATAGGCCCGCAAAATATCCAGTGCCAGCCAGTGACTGGTGGCGTTGAGCCCTTGTAATAACCCGGCGGCGGCGAGCACCAGCGAACCGGTGCAGACCGACGTGGTCCATTTCGTTTTTGGATGAATCTGGCGAACCCAGTCCAGTATCACCTGATCATCCATCAATGCCGTTTGCCCAGGGCCTCCGGGGATGAGCAGGATGTCTGGCGCAGTTATTTCGTCGAGTGCAAAATCTGCCGTAATTGCCAGACTTCTGGCATCAGTCCGAACTGGACCGGGCTGTTTGGCCACAAATTTCACGGTGGCCCCAGGAATTGATCTCAACACTTCATACGGGCCAACGGCATCCAGGGCGGTAAAGCGGTCAAAGAGAAGAATTGCGATTTCCAAACGACACCTCATTTCATCGAAATTGTCCAACAATAATCAAGGAACCTTAGCGGATGGCGAACTACGGGCTACTGACTGGTATCAGAAGCAGCCATCCGGTTCAGCATATCGGTAAATTCAGCCGGAGGATAAAATTGCAGAGCTTTGCGCGTTTCACGGTAGGGCAGCGTAATGAATTTCTGGTGCCGGTACCAGTACAAATTCGGACTGATGGAGCCGGGGCCTTCATTGTATAAACCTTTGATCAACGGGATTAGAACGTTGACGGCTTTAATTACATCGAGGTTTTGAATGGGGTAGATAATGGCCGTATGACGATGTGGCACACCAACAAGCGAACCATACAACCCAAGACACGGCGAGAATTCTTCGAGCATCAGAATCTGGGTCGAAGCAAAAAAGCTATCACCCGACATAATTTTGACCGAAACATCCTCAGTTAATTCAAGATCCTCAATTTCAACATCATTGATCTGACGGACATAATTCAAGCCCAGTCGGATCAGTTCATAGTTGGATTTCCCCCAGGGTTTGATATCATCAGTACAGACCGTCCGAATCGCGTTTTCCAAATCCAGAACAAGCATGGTCACGGTGCCTTCCAGATCAATCGAAGCCACCGCTTTGTCGGCACCAACCTGTTCCAGATAACTGTCAGGGTACAATCGAACTGCTAGGTAAGGAGCAATTTTGGAAAAATCAGAAAACTTTTCCTGGATTTCGCGGCCTTCAGCTTCAGCTTGGTGAATGGTTTCAAAATGATTGGCAATCACTTCGGTCCAGGATTCAGCTTCAGACTGGCAACAAACCTGAGCCAGGTTTTGGAGGCCATATTTCTGTTTGGTAGCCACCACCACCACAATCCCATCCTGCAATGAGATTTTGGTCTGAGTCGCAACAAAGTGTTGCTCAATCAACTGGTTAAAGCGCTGGTATTCCTCAAGCGAGAAAAACGACGCCCACTCAGGAACTGTGGAACCGAGCCCAAATAGTTTTCTGAAAAACCCCATGCCGTGCCTCGTTTCGACCCGTAACTTTTCTTGAAAGCAAGTACCTGCTGAAAATTCCAGGCCATCTTAAACCACGGAAACCACGAAAAACACGAAAAAAGTCAACCACTTCTTTCATCACCGTGTCACGGCGCCGTTCCCATCAATCGGGCTTTCCCGCCCAGAAGCGTGATCCACACCACAACTGACATCCAGTGCAAAATCACTGGCGGCCAGATTGAGCCAGTTCGCAGATAGACAAGCGTACAGACCAGCCCCAGTATTCCGGCGCAGGTCAGGAAAATTGGGCTCAGGAACAACACCAACACCGCAGGTTTAATCAGCCATCCGTTGAGCGGATGGGAAGCGATGAAAATCAACAGGCTGAAAAGGCTCCACTTCCAGATTGAAGAGGGCGGGAGCTGTTCGGACGGATGGGGCAACAACAGCCCTCGAAAAATGCTTTCTTCAACCAGACAGGGTTTAAGAAAAATCAGTAAGGCGAGCATTCCCAGTTGAAACGGGGTCAGGGGGACGATGTGAAGTGTAAGGAATCCAGTTCCAAACCCAATCGCCATGGTCACCAGCATTCCCAAACCATAGATCACCAAACACCAGCCCCACTCTTGCCCCGAAGGCCAGGTTAAAAACGCTCTGCGGATACTTGAAATTCGGCGGCGCATTGGATCAATCAACTCCGGCTGACCACCAGGCTTTCACTACATTTTGCAGTTGCCTGATCAAGCAATTTCCAGATGTCTTCAATCCAATCCAGATGTTCCGGTTTCATCAGCACTGATCTGAGCACGGTGACGTGGGGTTGATCAATTTCGATTCCCGCAGCTTCGAGGTTAAAAAATTCAACTGGAAGATCAGCCAGTGCCAGATGTAATCCCTGGCGGGCGGTTTCGGCAAAAATCTGGCGTGACAGTGCACTGACCTGATAGGCATTTCGGGCTTTTGGAATCCAGACCACAATGTCGAGTTCGGGTTCAAAAGCCGTCAAAAAGCGGGAATCAGCTTTGAGTTTTTGAAAGAGGGTCAGGGCTGCGGTTCGCGATTTGGCCAACTGACCGGCGAATGTTCCACCTCGAACCAGAGGAAAATGCTGATGCGTGGCCCACAGTGCAACGGCTGCCGCTCCGGGGCGCGAGCACTCCAGGCTGATTTCGCCGAGGTGCAATTCATCTGAACTGAAATAGGTATAGGGCGAGTCATGGCGATAGAGCCAGCCGACGTTTCGATCCCGGAACAGAACACAGCCACAGCCATAGGGTTGCAGGCCGTGTTTATGTGGATCAATCACAATGGAATCAACTTTATTTAATTGATCAAAGGCGCGGCGGGCGTCTCCGGCCAGGTTTTCGGCCAGTCCATAATATCCACCATAGGCGGCATCGGCGTGCAGGCGAAATTCAAATTCATCGCGCAATTCGAGGATTTCAGCCAGTGGGTCAACTGAACCAATGGCGGTGGTGCCCATGGTGGCAACCACGGTGCCGACTTTTCCGGTGGCGAGTTTTTCCCGAAGCGCTGAGAGATTCAGGCGGCCATTTGAATCGCAAGGGATTGATTCAAAAGGAATTCCCAGCACCCCGCAAATCCGATGATGGGTGTAATGGGCCTGGGCCGAAGCGACAATCGTTTTTCCTGGATTGAGTCGCCCGGCGACCCAGAGGGCTTCGAGGTTGGCCATGGTGCCGCCGCCACACAAATGCCCGAGATGCGTTTCCCAGCCAAACATTTCAGCCAGATGGGCAACCGCCTCTTTTTCCATCGCCGAAGAGGCTTTTCCCCCATCCAGGGCGTGGTTATTGGGGTTGATCCACATGGCCAGGGCATAGGCCAGTCGAGCGACCGGATGGGGCGGTTTCAACATTTGACCGGCATAAAACGGATGAAAATATGGGTAATTATCAACCAGGCGGTCGGCAACCTGATTGAGGACGGTTTGGATGACTTCAGGTTGGAGTGTTTCGGCAGCGTTGATCGGTGGAAGGCCATCAAACCCGGCACTGAGACGGTCAAGAGAAGATTGAAGCAGGCGCACCAATGCCTGATCCGGAAAAGAAAAATGCTGTTTGCTCATTTGACCAACCCTTTCAAGGGGCAAGAATGATCTGAGGTGCAAAGGTGGGGAGGTAGGAATTTTCAGGTGGCCTATTTCACCATGAAACTGAGTCTGGATACAAAGCCTGAACCGGGAGAATCAAAGTTTTTTCCTTAAAATTATGAAAATTTGAGCGGACCGTCCTGCTAAATAACCAGTTCGCAATCCGGCTTCAGGATTGACCGCACTGGAACTAACCAAGTAGGCTGCAAAAACTGATTGACATTCGGTTAAACCAGTTTTACTTTATCGCTGCTTGAAAATTTAACACTGTTAAAAATGGGAATCAAAGAACGCAAAACGAAACATAAAGAAGACCTGCGGCGGATGATCCTCGATGCTGCCCGCGATTTGTTTGTGACTGAAGGCTATCGCAATGCTTCAATTCGCAAAATTGCAGAAAAGATCGAGTATTCACCCACGGCCATTTATTTTTACTTTCGCGACAAGGCTGAAATCCTCGACGCCCTCTGTGCTGAAACTTTTTCAGGGCTGGACGAAACGTTGAAGGGGCTGAACCGTCAGAATGTAAACAGTTTGGACATGCTCAAGACCTGTGCTCGCACCTACATTGACTTTGGGTTGAGCCATCCACATCACTACCTGCTGGTGTTTGTCATGGACGACCAATCGGTGTTTCAAGGCGAACGAGCCGAACATAAAAGAAAATATGGGATGCAGTGTTTCAACAACCTTCGCCAGTCCGTCAAACAGGCCATGGATGACGGCTATCTGGTTGAAGCCGACCTTGAAACAACCTGTCAGGCCGTGTGGGCGGCGATGCACGGGGTGACGGCACTCTTGATAACCCAACCTGGCTTTCCCTTTGTGGAACGTGAACACCTCATCAATCGCGTGATTGATATGATTTTGGACGGCATCCGGCGGCGGGATGGTGCTTAGTGCTGGGTGCTTAGTGCTTGGTTCTTGGTTCTTGGTTCTTGGTTCTTGGTTCTTGGTTCTTGGTTCTTGGTTCTTCTTCGAAAATATTGATTCCTAAGCACTAAGCACCAAGCACTAAGCACTAAGCACCAAGAACCAGGTACCAAAATTTTTTACCCAAAATCTGAACAGTGTTCAAAAATAAATCGGTATTCTGGAAATGAGTGGCAACTATGAACTACGTAGCGCTCAAAATGCTGACCGGTGATCGGGCAAAATTCCTCGGGTTGATTTTTGCCATTGCATTTTCAACCTTTCTGATGTCGCACCAGAGTTCAATTTTCTGCGGGCTGATGCGCCGAACCGTCAGCCAGATCCGTGATGTTGCAGATGCTGATATTTGGGTGATGGATCGTGAAACCCAATACATTGACGAAGTGAAAACTCTGACTGAAAACGATTTGCTCCGGGTCCGTGGTGTCGCTGGCGTTGAATGGGCCGTCCGATTATTTAAAAGCAACCCGCGAGCCCGAGCGGAAGACGGCAGGTTTCGCAATGTCATTTTGATGGGGCTCGATGATGCCACGCTGGTTGGTGCCCCCCGCCAGATGCTGGTCGGGTCAATTGAGAATCTCCGCAAACCGGATTCAGTCATCATTGACCGGGCTGGTTTTCTGTACTTTTTTCCAGGTCAGGCGCTGACACTGGGAAAAGTGCTCGAAATGAATGACCAGCGGGTTGAAATTGTCGGCATTTGTGAAGCGTCTGCCCCATTTGCCACATTTCCGGTGATGTTTGCCCGGTATAGCGAAGCTGTGACCTTTGTTGGCCGCGAACGCAACACCCTGTCCTATGTTCTGGTGAAAGCGCAGCCCCAGGTTTCAATTCGCGATTTAAGCCAGCGCATCCAGAAAACGTTTCCAGACCTGAAAGCCATGTCGGGCGAAGAGTTCGAATGGGCGACCATTTTTTACTACATTCGCAACACAGGGATTCCCGTGAATTTTGGCATTACCGTTACAATCGCGCTTCTGGTCGGAATGGTTGTGGCCGGACAAACTTTTTATATCTTCACCATTGAAAACCTCAAGCAATTTGGGGCACTGAAAGCGATTGGTGTCACCAATTATCGGCTGGTCGGCATGATTTTGCTGCAAGCGCTGGTCGTCGGCAGCATTGGGTATGCCCTTGGTATTGCCCTGTGCGCCGCATTTTTTGATTTGACCCGTGACGTAGCGATCCAGCTCCGGGGATTTATTCTCCTCTGGCAGATTTCAGTGGCCACCGCTGGCGTGGTGCTGGTGATTGTGTTGCTGGCCAGTTTGTTAAGCATCCGCCGGGTACTGGTTTTAGAACCGGCGATTGTCTTTCGAGGTTAGGTCATCCAGGTTCCGGGTTCCGGGTTCCGGGTTCCGGGTTCCGGGTTCCGGGTTCCGGG
>DAOQNB010000333.1:0-6620 GCA_035335845.1 Acidobacteriota bacterium
AAGCACCAAGCACCAAGCACCAAGCACCAAGCACCAAGCACCAAGCACCAAGAACTTTCTTCTTTCTTCATTCCCAAAAGGATCAGTCTTCAGCCACGCACACCTGATTCCCACCAGCGTGTTTTGCCTGATACATAATATGATCGGCTTTGGTGGTCAGTTCATCGGCAGTTTCACCACAAAATTCAGCAACCCCAAAACTGACGGTTACTTCGCCGTGGTACTGGCGCTCAACGGCGGCGCGGATGCGCTCTCCGACCTGAGCGGCATCTTTGGCACGGGTACCAGGCAAGATCAAGACAAATTCATCACCACCATACCGGAAAGGAAGGTCAACATTGCGCCGAATGGCCTGCTGAACCAGCCCACCAATCCATTTCAGCAAAATATCCCCCTGGACGTGGCCTTTACTGTCATTAAACTTTTTAAATCCATCAAGATCGAAATAGCACAAAACCAGCGGGCTTCGCTGGCGTTCGCTGCGGGAGATCTCGCGGGGCAGGAGCGTCGTGAAGTATCGCTTATTATAGAGGCCAGTGAGTTCGTCAGTGATGCTGAGACGATGCAGACGTTCCTGCAGATTGAGGCGCTGGGTGATATCCAGTAACAGAAACAGATACCCAGGGCTTTGGCGTGCCCGGAGTGGGCGAACCGTCACATAGGCAAAAAAAGTCTCGCCGTTTTGCCGGACAAGGCGAACATCTGATTCCCAGGGTTCATCCGATTGGGTTCGGAACAGCTCCTCAATCGTCGCCTTGGCACTTGATTCATCAAAGAGCGGGTCAACCTGATTTCCCACCATTTCTTCGGTATTCCGACCAAACAGAATTTCGGCGCCACGACTGAAGGTAATAATGTGACCCTGGGTGTCCGTTGAAATAATAGCCGTATCAACCGCAACATCGAGCACCGTTTGCAGATATTCGCGGGCAGCCTGAGCGTCGTGATAGAGCCGGGTATTGCGGACGGCAACTGAAATCTGCATCGCAATGTCTTCCGCAACCCGACGGTCGGTTGAATCAAACGCATGAGGATCAAGGCTTTCAAATTCGAGGGTCCCGGCAATGTTACCTTCCATCCAGATTGGTGAAACCAGCTTTGAGCGCGACCCGGTGTGGTATCCTTTCCAGTTGGTTTGGCGGTGGAGATCGTGGCAAATCACCGTTTGCTGGGTATTCATCACATAATGAATCAATCCCAAATCCCCATCGAGCACCGAAGTCCGGATGACAACATCGTTTCCGATACGACTGGCCAGATAGTGATTTTGCCCATGCGGGCCTGCCAGAATCGGCAGGTAGAGTGCAACGATGTCATAATTAAAATACCGCCGGACATGATCGACGATATCAGTCAAGATGGTATCAAATTCAAGACAACTGGCGACCTGACGGCCAACTTCATTGATCAGAAAAATCTGGTTATGACTGTGGTGCATGGCATCATAGCGCTGGGCATTGCGGACCCCAATCGCCAGATGGCGGGCCAGATTTTCGATCAATTGAAGCTCATGGTCTTTTAACCGCAGGCTGCGTGGGTGGCGCAGACTCATCGAACCAACCTGATCGTCATCACACCTGATCGGAACCGTCAGAATATTTTCCTGGTACAGCGTTTCTTTCTGGAGTGAGGCCGTCGCCAGTTCAATGGAGGCTTCATCACGGTCCAGCGGTCGCACCGTGGGGCGGCCCAGTTCTGAAAATGTCGCTTCAAAGCCCAGGGCGGGTTTTTCCGGGTCAATTTCACTGAGCAAAATACGGATTTTCTGGCAAGGGGTGAGACGAGTTAACCCCCGGATAACAGCTTCGATCACTTCCTTGAGGTTTAATGAAACATGAATCTGGCTGCTGGCTTCGATATAGGCCAGGCTCCGATGGAAGGCAACATGGTCTGAGAGCCGGTCAGTGGCAATAGTCAGGGTTTTTCGAATTGCCTGCGCGGTAAATGGAGGTGTCAGAAACGTCAGGACCCCTTCCTGACGGGCACGTGATTCAAGCACTGGATGAGGCTGGTTGAGCAGTCCCACGACCGGAACTTCAGCGAGTTTTTGGCGCAGGTACAGCAAATCATCCCAGATGGTTTCATCTCCAAGGGTCAAATCAACCAGTACATAATCAAAGGTTTCATCCGCCAGCGTGGCCACCAGAGCCGCGCTGTGGGTAATCACATGCAGTTGAAAAACTCGACTCCGGCGCAGAATTCGCTGCAGGTGAGAGACAACTTCGACACTTGTTCCCATTAACAACACACGTTTGCGGACAGCGACAGGCACCTTTTGAGTTCGGGCTTCTGCAGGCATAAAGCAATGAAGTATGGGAAGCGGCTATTGGAACTGAAGAATGATTGTATGAATGGCTTGCGGTTTGCAGACCACTCTAGCGATTTTCGTAGACGAAGCGCAAGCCTTCGGGTTCAATCCCTGAAAGTCGCGCTTGATTTCAAAAACCAGACTCAATGATACCGTGACTCTATGAGGATTAACGACCTTTTTCATCTGGTTCTGCTGTCATTCTCTTTGAGCGGCTAAAGCAGCGGGTGCCCCTGCCATAGTTTTAAGAGGGCCTGTTCCAGGGTGGGTTCACCAGAGAACGCCACAATTTCAGGAATCGTCCCGACTCCAATCAACCGGCCTGCATTGAGAACCGCGATCCGGGTACACACTTTCTCGACAATATCGATCAGGTGCGACGAGTAAAAAATGGTTTTTCCACAGGCCACCAGGTACTTCATTAATTCTTTGGCTTTGGCGACCGTTTCGACATCAAGCCCGTTGAGCGGCTCGTCCAAAATCAAAACATCCGGGTTGTGCATCAAAGCGGCAATCCAGCAGACTTTCTGCTTCATCCCCTTTGAAAATGTCGCCATTTGCTGGTCGGCTTTGTCAGCAATTCCAAAAAATTTAAGCCACTCCTGAACACAACCCGGAAGCTGATCCGACGGTAATTTATGGAGTTGCCCGGTTAAGGTGAGGTATTCACGGGCAGACAGCTTTTCAAATAAGGCGCCGGATTCGGGGAGATACCCCACACGTGCTTTGACGTGCAACGGAGCGGTTAATATGCTGTGACCACACACCAGAGCATTGCCCTGACTTGGCTTGATCAAGCCGGTCAGAATCTTGATCGTTGTGGTTTTTCCAGCTCCATTGGCACCAATATAACCAAAGATTTCTCCGCGTTGAACTGAAAAACTGATGTTCTTGAGCACTGGCTGGGTGCCAAATTGTTTGCTGATGTCCTGGAGTTGAAGAACTGGGGGCGATGCAATATCAACCGCTCCAGATTGGGCAACCGGGGAAAAATCCATCATAAAGGCAGCCGACGTTGGAAAAATTGCGTGCCAGCATGTGGGTTGAGTGAATGCTGGATTTGAGGAGGAACGGATCTTCCAGAAATGAAAAGGGCCACGCGGCAGTGTGCGCGTAGCCCTGATCCAAATTCCAAGTGGGGCGATTGATGGGTCTCGAACCCACGACCTCCTGGGCCACAACCAGGCGCTCTAACCAACTGAGCTACAACCGCCATAAAAAGGGAAAGCGGCACAATAGCGCAGGTTTTGAAAAAACGCAATCAGAATGTATCTGAGCGGGAGCCGTACTTTGGGGCTGAAGGAAACAATCCAAAAATTTGCAAACCCAGGATTGCCAGGGGTTGGACTGAAAAGGTTGCGCTTTGGGCGAGGTCCAAAACCGTTCAGTTACACTCCAGGGGCTAACTTCCACCTTTATCGCCTTTGTGAAAGACTTTTCCAACCAGCGAACCAAACCGTCCACTGGCTTTTTTCCAGGTTGGTTCGGGTGGCGGGGTATACTTTTCAGCTTTTTCTTTGGCTTCATAATGGTCTGGATTGATTTCCAGAGCCTTCCCAAGCATTTCATTGGCCTTGAGTTCCATCCCGAATTTGCGATAGAGGTCCGAGAGTTCAACATACAAATCTGGCAAGTCAGGGTTTTCTGCATCCAGTTCAATGGCCACTAAATATTCTTTCTCAGCCTGTTTGTTGCGGCCTTGCATTTTCATCAGCACACGGGCCAGTTGGGCATGGTATTCAGAATTCTTCGGACGCATCTCAACAGACCGCCGGATTGATTGATAGGCTTTTTCAAGATCATTGTTCCCTAAATATTCAATACACCGCATGTAATATTCTGAAGCACTTAAATTTGGAGTGATACCGCTGGTCTGTGATGGCGGTAAAGGACTCGGCGTTCCACTGCGCGGTGTTGTTCTGCCGGCTGGAGGATAGCTACCGCTCGGCTGACGGGATTGTGGCGGATAGGTCGCTGACGGAGGCGGGTAGGTTGATGAAGGTCCCGGCGTCGAAACAGGATTTGGCCCTGACGGGGGAGACTGAAACGGCTTTGGTGTGCTGTACTGAGGCTGTCCGCCTGGGGGCGTTGGCGGTCGCTGCCCGGCTGGCGGCGGTTGAACCGGAGGCGGGGTGTTGTACTGAGGCTGCCCTGGCGGTGGCGCTGGTCGCTGCCCGGTCGGTGGCGGTTGAACCGGAGGCGGGGTGTTGTACTGAGGCTGCCCTGGCGGTGTTGCTGGCCGCTGCCCGGCTGGCGGCGCGGGTGAATAGGTTCCGGCTGGAGGGGCTGGCGGTCTGGCTGGTGGCGGATAGGAAGAAGCTGGTGGAACAGAGGGACGAGGAGCAGGGTTTTGGTACGGATTCGAAGACGAATACGGTACATTTGGTCCAGGGGGGGGCGGCGCCGGGCGCAAGGGCGGTGGATTCGTTGGGGTTGGGGTAAACGTCGAGGTTGGTCGGCTCCCCGTTGTCGAGGGAGTGACTGGTGGTCGTGGTGCGGTTGTGGATACACCTGATGACGGCGGTGCCGTTGGGGTCGTCGGAAAACGTACGGCAGCATCATATTTGCGCCGCTTGGCTTCATCACCTAATGTGCCATAGGCTTCCTGTACCCGAATAAAAACTCGTTCCAGTTCAGATTTAATCTGAAAATCGAAAGCGGCCAGTTGCGAATGGCGATCTGGGTGAAACTTTTTGGCCCGTTCACGATACGCTTTTTTGATTTCTTCTGGTGTAGCCCGACGACTGACACCCAGTACCTGGTAGTGGTCAGCGTTCTGCTCAATTTGACGAACCACCTCAGTCACTTCAAAACATAACTGGGCCGCTGCCGCCGCATCAACACTCTGGAACTGGGCATCAGACGGTGCTTGCATGCTCTCAGCCACTGAATTGGCAAACAGTTGTGGTCGGGTATCCCCTTCCAGGCTTTCCACAATACCTGCCATTTTCAGAGCACAAATCGTTCGCAACAATTGTTCTTCAGGAATGCCAGAAATGGCCAGTAACTCATTGATACTGAGCGGGGCATCCATGCGTGAAATGACATAGGCCTCATGAGGCTTCAGTGACACAGTTTGAAACAGCATGTAGGGATCAGACGCCGGCACCACCTTGCGATTAAAGTCTCCTAACCATCGCCGAAGCAGTTGCATATCTGGAAGTTGCCGAATGCCTTCAAAAATAATTTCGGCGGTTGGCATCGCTAACTGAAACCCTTTGATTTCAATCCGGCCAGGCTTGAAATCATATTGCCCTTCCTGCCAGGTAAAGAGCGAAAAGATGATTTGGGTTACCTGCTCAGTCAGCAAGGTTTTGACTTCAGCTTCCTGCAAATAACCAAGGTCAATCAGACATTCGCCAAGCTGGTGCTGGCTCAGGTGCATACAGAGAATCGCTTCCTCAAACTGTTGCGGAGAAAGCTTCCCAGACATGCGCAGCCGCTCGCCAAATCGCTCGCTGATGATGTCGCTACTGGCATAGACCGTGGCGCCATCCTCAAAGTAAACCGACTTGTTGATGGAATTATGGTTAATTGACAGAGTTCCGCTGAGCCGCTGTTTGTGGCATTCACACAGAATCTTCGGGAAAGACGTCTGCTCCAGTCTGTAAGACATCCTCTGAGCCTCCCAATGCAATTCGTAAAGAATTGCTCCTTTGCCTGATACAAATATGACCTGTGTGCGGGATTGATAACGAACGAACTTTGATGACCAGTGACATGTTATCTACTCAACGGACAACCCTCTGAACAGGAGAAATCAAGTGGGCTGTCTGGCCAAACTCCTCTGAAGGGAGCTTCTCAATCAAAAAGTGAGTTTGATTGTGGCAGAGATGTTTGAGTGTGTGCAAAACAGAAAGAGCGCACATGAATACAGAACCCTACCAGATATTTCCAGGAGAATTCAACTCTAAATCTTTTCCAGGAGAATTCAAAGCCCATTTGTGTATTTCCCGGCTTGGATCTCGACTAGAATGATACGTCCCCCGACTTGACTATCAAGTAGACGATAGAGGGGATACAGCAGCTCAGAAGGGCTATTTGGGGCATCTTTGTTCAAGAGCTTCTCGCCTATTGTTTAAATGGCTCCAATCAACACCCAGCCAAATTTTAAGGTGCTGGGGATTTCGGTTGATTCGTCAGCTTCAAGGCGAAAGCCCAGAATTGGCAACTGTCCAGATTCAGTCGCTTGCACATCTTTAAAAACCCAGGCTGGGAAGTTACTGATGACGCGATCATCAACATACATTTCAGTTCCGAGCCGATAAGGAATAAAAAAAAAGGAATGCTCAGGGACAGGCGCACCACATCT
>DAOQNB010000334.1:0-6619 GCA_035335845.1 Acidobacteriota bacterium
AACCAAGAACCAAGAACCAAGAACCAAGAACCAAGAACCAAGAACCAAGAACAAGACAGTTTCTTCATTCTTCATTCTTCATTCTTCATTCTTCATTCTTCATTCTGTTTTCATTCTTCATTCTTCATTCTTCATTCTTCATTCTGTTTTCATTCTTCATTCTGTTTTCCCTCTGATTTCTCCCCGGACGCTCATCAGAATCTGACCGAGCATATTGAGGCCGTTTCCAGTTTTTCCACAGCCCCAGTAGGAATCTCGTGGCGTGTCTTCGATCAATTTGGCATCGCCGGTCGAAAGTAAAACCCGTTTCAGGTCTTCGTGCTGGGTGAATTTGGCAAAAACTGCTTCGCGCATAATCGAGTCTTTAACTGATTCCCAATCTTTACGAAGCGGTTTTTTGCGATCCCGACCCTGGCGCGCCGCAATCATCGGTGACGAAACCAGTCGGATATTATGTTCGTGCTCGGTTCCAGCAAACTTCTGGGCTTGAAAGTAATGCTCAACCGTGGGCCAGATTTTTCCTTTTAAAGTCAGCGGATGGGCTGAAAAATTTGAAAAGCACCCGTATTCATCATCAACGCGATAGAACCGAATTTCCTGAACTTCAACCTGATTCATATTGATCCTCTATTTTTAAAGCCCCAGGCCCTCATCCCCAAACCCGGTTATGGTACACAGAAAAACCCGCCTGCCGCCGTCTTGCTAAAGCTGGCTGCACCCTGGCTGGCCCGGACCGCCGATTGTGAAAAGACCTGGAATGCCTGCCGGATTTCCTGGGCACTGTTGCCCGGCGTCAAAATCCATTCATCCCGGATTCCCATTTCCTTAAAGACTTTGCGGAAATCAGTATAACCATCCGAAATGCCCATGGCTGCCACAATATGTTTTTCGCCAAGCAGGTCATCTACCAGTGATTTGACATCTTTTGCCCTGGCTTTATTGGAATGTTCGTCAGCGCCATCGGTAATGATGAGCGTTACTGTACGGCAACTCACGCCACCATCGGCAAATTCCTGGTATTTGGCCAGTACCCGCCCAAGCAGCACCACTGATTGATCATAGAGTGGTGTTCCAAGGTTGGGGTTATAGTTTTGTGGCGTCAAATCCTGAACTTCTTGATTGCGAATATAGACAATCTTGCCGCTTCGTTTCTTTTCAGCTTCATCCACCGTCGCCAGCGGCAGGTACGGGAAGAGCACATAGCCGTTCAAATACCCGGTATGCGCCAAAATATTGTTGTTTTGCTTTGACGACATCAGTGCCTGCAACACAGCGTTGTGACCGTCACGGACGTGCTGGGTATTTTTTCCAAACCGGATCGAGCCGGAATCATCCACCATCATTGTCACCAGTACAACTTCGCTGGCATTGATATTATTGACTGAGATGCCAAGTCCAGCCTGGATTTGGGCCCCCACATCCACCAGATTTAAAGCCTGAAAAGATTGCGGAGACAACACACCATCATCAAGTGCATTCTGAAAAAGATTGCTCAAATTTGGAATTCCGTTTGACATAAAAGTAAGTCCTTTCTGAAAAAACTGTCCTTCGTGCCTGGTATTTAGTGCTTTGAAACTATTGGATACCAGGCACCAGGCACCAGGCACTAAACCCTGAACCCCGAACCCTGAACCCTGATTAGCACAATCCCGTGGCCTGGATTTCCGGCCAGCTTTCAATCGGGTCGGTTGAATTGACGATGTGCATTCCGGCATCCTTGAAGTTTTGGAAAGCCCGTTCGGCTTCGTCTGTAAAGTCAGGACCACCCGGAACCACCACTGCCGCCGTGCAATCACGCAAAATGTAAACTTTCTTGGCCAGCTTTGGATCCTGGCGCTGAATTTCACCCAGGAAATCGGCGATGCTCCCGCGCACACAGTGGCTTGAAGCCAGACCTGCCATCAATACCACATCAGCCTCCATCAGCGTTTTGACCAGATGGGTGTTCTTTTGAGCGCCTGGAATTGGGCGACTATCCCAGCAGGTTGTGACTTCCGGAGCAAAGATCGAATAGTGCTCCGTTAAAGGATTACCACCCTTGATTTCGGGGCGATTTTCCGCACCTCGCGCAAAGCTATGAAACAACCGGGCTTCCTCGACCACACCTGCCAGCCGATGTCCATTTGACCCAAGCAGGCAGTGATACGGCCACAAATAAAGCTGATATTTGCCGCTGGCTTCGAGTTGTTCGCAGTAGTGAATAAACTGCCGCCGGAGCCACATCAAATCTGCTCCCAGTTGTTTGGCCATCGCCGGGTTTGGCTGAAACTTGCCGCGCCGGTATTCATCGGCTGAAACGATGGTGTGGGCATCTGGATGGCTCCCGTCATCACGCAGGTGAGCACTGGTGAAAAACACCTGATAGGGCAGGTGGGTGTCCATCGTGCAGGTAATCTGTGACAACACGTGAATGTACCGGTAAATGAACTGCACCAGGTTGTTTTGAGCGTCCATGGCACCTGTTCCAGAGCGACCAGCCACAAACAGCGACCCTGACGGGAAGGTAAAGTCCACCTGATCATCAATCACCAGCATATGGACTTTGGTTTTGTCGCTGCCAACAGGCTTCAATCCGTGTTTTTGCTTCCAGATCTCAGCTTTGCGAATCAGCGCATTCGCATCATTGACGTTAAATTCAGCCCGTTGGGCGTGTTTGAAATCATAGTGATCTGGAACGGGTAACATCTGGATTTGGGGTTTCATTTGAGTATTCATCATAAAAAGGGCTCCTTAAATCGAGGGCTGAAGAAAACGGGCTTGGGGTTAAGGGCTTGGGGCTGAAGATTCGCAGGCTCAGGGCTGAAGACTTCGGGTTCAATGCAGGATTCCCAATTTCTTCAGCCCTCAGCCCCAAGCCCTTAGCCCTGGTTTTTGGCCTTAAGCCCTAAGTTCCAACAAGCGAATTTCCTGTGATGTCACCACATACAGACCCTGGCGACCAGCAATCAGTTGACATCCGGCATCCACAAAACTTTCGGTGTCAGGAAATTCACGGGTTTTGAGTATCTGGTTAAATTTCGGCTCCATTCGAATAATGCCATCATCAGTGGCCACAAGCAGAAAATTTCCAACCGCGCATTTTCCGCGAAGCGTCGAAAGCCAGCTTCCGTCACCGGCTTCGGCTTCCGTTGTGGCTTCAATGGTTCCGTTGGGCCGGATGACCGTGCAGCGGTTGACAGTGCGGCCCTGAATGTTTTCTGAAGTGAAAAACCATGCCCGGTCATCAGTGAACAGGCAGTTGGCTTCCAGCAATTGTCCGCGAAATTTCGGCAGGGTGACATTGTCGTTGAGTCCTGGTTGGGCAGTGTGAAAAGTGAAGGCGACACTCAGTTCACCGGCCCGATAAAAACCAAAACCGAACTTTGACCCAACCCAAAACTGGGTTTGCCCGGTGAGGACTTCGCCGACCAGTTCCGGGCCATAGCTGCCATCCCGCATCAACTGCCCACTGGTAACCCAGTACCGGGCATTTTCGGTGGCCGCGACTGCTGGCTGGTTGTGGTACATATCCACGCTCAACCGATCAATCTGTGGATTATCGGGGGTCAGTGTCAGCAATAATCCATCTCGGGCGAGCAAGGTGCGGTTACCGCACAGACCAAAATGCATTTTGGGATCCAGCCCTCCGTGTAGCACCGTGCCACCATCTTCCCGGCGATAGGTGCCGTTTTCGTGAACCAGCCAGCGCAGGTCACCATTCTGGTATTCAACCGCTAAAATCCGGCCCCGCGTTGTAAACAATTGGGTGGCCGTGACAGTCCCACGAATGACAGTTACTGATTTCACGGCTGCCGGCGCGGCCTGGGCACAGTTTGGACAGGCCATCCGGGCGTGTTCGGTGTTGCAAGCCGTGCAGGTTGTCCAGCGTAACGTATCAAGCAGGTCAGCCGGGAACTGACCACGCGAATCTTTTTCAAAGACCAGGTGAAAATACTGTAACAACTCATCTGGCAATACCTTATAAGGGATGGCCGGTTTGGGATACCGCACCGCCGGGTTAAACACCGTGATCCGATGCAAGGGTCGCAAATCGTGCGGAACGGCTGGTTTGCTTCCGCCCTTGGGTTTATAGATGCCACCATACGGATCAACAAACAACAAACACTGCATCAGCATGACCGCAAAGGCATACCAGTCTGAATCAGCCGTGTGCGGACGAAATAACATCAGGCTTTGTGCCTGTGGGTCGCACAGCAGCGGGTCTACGAATCGCTGAGTGAACACCTGACAGAAAAATTTGCCAAACTGAAAGCTGTCGGCGTCAATCAAATTGGCTTCTGTTCCAAGCACCATCACGTTGAGGTCATTAAAGTCGCCAATCACAACGCCTGAGCGGTGCAAATCACCCACCGTGGTGTGTAAATCTTTGAAAATACTGACCACTGATTCATTGGTGACACCAGCCTGGCGGAAAGTGCGGTCACTATAGCGCAGCAACAATTCGCCTCCGGCCAGAAATTTCATCGAATAGCCAACGATTTGCTTTCCAGTCAGGTCAGTGGCCAGATCTTCCGGTTTGACAATTCGGGCTGGTAACGAACGTGGAAAGGCTTTGAGTTTTTCCTGATGAACTGCCAGTCGTTCCTGGGCGGCCTGTTGTTCGTGAGGTAGCCCGTGATAGTCAGGGTGCGAAGCGTTTTTAAAAATCTTGAGTGCTCGATTTTGCCCAATATTGAACACATCAGCTTCGCCACCTTTACCAATTGACTGGGCCGGATTCAATTTGGTTCGCTTTCCATTTAAGAGGACTTCCATACTGCCTCACTTCCACTGCCTCAGATCTTCTTTTCAAATCGTCGCTTTGCATCAACCAGAAGCGAAAGATGAAAAAGTTGTATTTCCCTGAACCCTGAACCCTGAACCCTGAACCCTAACTGGTTTGTCGTTTCCGAATCACCACCAGCGTTGTGTCATCAGAAAGCAGGCCGGGTTCTTTCACCAGGCGCCGGTTTTCCCAATCTGGACGGCGGCTTTCAGCATTCATCAGCGACAGTTTGCGGCGGATGGCATCTGGGTTTGAAAAATAGTGGTCAGCTTCCCAAAACTGACTGACGGCGCCAACGACATCATTTTTTCCAGGCAATTTACAGCCAGTCGAACGCAGCAATTCTTCGAGGCCATCGGTTGCGATCAACACTGATTGGACTTCAGCCGTTGGTCTGACCGCTTCAATGCAGAAGTGCAGCCGTTCTGGGTTAGAAGTTGCCAGCGACGAATTGACCAGCCCATAGGCCAGGTACGGAGGCATATTGTCAGGAAACGGGCCGATGGTTTTTACATCGCCATTGATGGCATACACGCCGTCTCCGAGGGAAAAAATTACGGTTTTGAGTGGTGTCACGATGACGCCGACGACGGTAAACAACAAATAATCACTCACGACTTGAGACAATGACCCACCCAGGGCCGTCGCCACAGTTTGAAGCTGGCTCAAAGTTGCTTCCCGAACGGTATGCCAGAAATCCCCTGCCATAATCGCCGTGCTCAACGCTTCGGCTTCGTGAGGTTCGGTTTGTTTGAGAATCGCCTGCGTTAAAAACCTTGCTCCCAGTTTGGCGCCGACTTCGCTGTGTTTCCCGCTTCCGCAGCCATCACAAACCACCGCCACCAGAACCGTTTCAGTACCAGCGCAATGCCAGGCATCCTGGCAATTTTTACTGACAGCGATGTGGTCACGGCCAATCACTGAACCATAACCAATTTCAAATGAAGCCGTTCCAATCTGGGTTTGCATATGCCACCGCCTTAGTGTTTGAATTACACAAAGAGAATAGTGTTAAAACTACACTATGTCAAGAAAAAAATAATTATCCATTGGAACTGGTTCAAAAAAGGCAGGTTGTGTGTATCAAGTCGGGGTTTGGCTGTTCAAAGAGGCTTCAATCTTTTTTCAATCAACCAGGCTCAGGTGACGTCATCAAACTGGCCCGCGTTTTTTCCAGTCAATCTTGTGAATGACAATTCTTTCGTCAATAGTGTGATTCCAGATAACCTCAAATCCGGCGACTGTCAGTTCCTCAACTATCTGGTTTCCAATCTGAATTGTGGTGAGTTCGTCTTCAGAGAGCGCACCAAATGCAAGAAAGAGTTGTTGATTTGAAATGGCAGCTTCCAGGTCTTGCCCGTGATAGAAACAAAACCCGGTTGGTTCAAGTCCCGCCTCCTGGCACCGTTCCAGGGTTTCGGACACGGCTGTGATTCCATCTGAAAAGGAGTTCCCTGCGTTTTCAATGGCAATGATTCCACGTTGATTCAGCCTGTCGAAAACCCGCTCTAATGTGTCACAGTCAGTTGGATAAGGCCAGTTTGGTTCGGCTGCTTTTTTTAGAGCGATTTCAACGCCCACCATTTCCCCAAGAAGCTTCAAATCCGATTTTGAGAAGGAAAAAATCTCGTTTCCGATGATATGGAGGATTTGTTTTTTAGAATAAAACCCGGACCAAACAAAGTGTTTGATGTGGTGAATCAGGTCAGACTTTCTTTCAGAAAGAATATCAAAGGTCATATAGTTTTCATCTGGCGTAAGCTTTTTGGTGACAAGCTAACACCAGTTTACTGACTTGGTTTCTTCTTCCCCTTCATTACTTTCCCGATCAGCGTGACACATCCCAGGATCAAG